>CAZMIT010000018.1:0-22295 GCA_964566495.1 uncultured bacterium
TGACCTTTAAAATGGGGTATGAAACGGTAGGCAAAGAAAAATTAAAAAATCTGCGGCGCACCAGCCGCTTCGTCTACGAGGTTGCCAACATTTCCCCCGATCATCGCAAACCCTACGTTGGCGACTCTGCTTTTGCTCACAAGGGCGGCATTCACGTTAGTGCTGTTCGCCGCAATCCCGAGACCTATGAACACCTGCAGCCGGAACTGGTTGGTAACTCACGCCGGGTCCTGGTCAGTGAGCTTTCCGGTAAGAGTAACGTCCTGCAGAAAGCTGAAGAGCTGGAGCTTGATATCGAGGACGAGGACGAAGTGCGCCGAATCGTCGGAAAGGTTAAAGAGTTAGAAAATAAGGGTTATCAGTATGAAGCTGCTGATGGTTCCTTCGAAATCCTGGTAAATGAACTGCAGGGGAAACATAAAGTCTATTTTAGTTTAGATGGTTTTCGAGTGATAAGTGAACAAAAGGAGGACGTGCAGCGGCTCTGTGAGGCGACAATTAAGGTACGGGTTGGTGATCAGATTGAACACACTGCTGCAGATGGCGTCGGTCCCGTGAACGCCCTGGATAAAGCACTCGGGAAGGCTCTTGACCCCTTTTATCCCGAACTGAAGGAAGCACATCTGACGGATTTTAAAGTACGGGTCCTGGATGAGCGTGCTGGTACTGCTGCCAAGGTTCGCGTTTTAATAACTATGGCTGACCAGGATGAATCCTGGAGCACTGTTGGTGTCTCCGAAAACATCATCGAAGCGAGCTGGGAAGCTCTTACGGATGGCGTTGATTATAAACTCATGAAAACGCGGGACTAACCCCCCTCTTTTGTATTTTCTCCCCCGATGGGGGAAAAAGAGAGGAATGTTTTCTGAATATCCCCTCGCCCCCGTTGGGGGAGAGGGCCAGGGAGAGGGGGAGAATCAGAATGATAACGAAAAAGTCAAAGGAGGATCATAATTGGAGATAGAAGAATATAACCCTGCGGAGTTTGAAAGCGATATTTACGAAAAGTGGTTGGAGGAGGATGTTTTTACCGCTGACGATAGTTCAGAGCGAGAAAAATTTTCAATGGTTATTCCCCCTCCGAATGTTACGGGAACGCTCCACATGGGACATGCTCTCAACTGTACTCTGCAGGATGTTTTGGCCCGCTGGCGTAACCTGCAGGGCTACGAAGTGCTCTGGCTCCCGGGGACCGACCACGCCGGCATCGCCACCCAGAACGTGGTTGAGCGTCAGCTGGCGGAAGAGGGCAGCAGCCGGGAGGAGCTCGGTCGAGAAAAATTTCTCAACCGTGTCTGGGAGTGGAAACAAGAATACGGTGACCAGATTATTCGCCAGCTTAAGGCCCTTGGTGTCTCATGTGACTGGAGTCGCGAGCGCTTTACTCTAGACGAGGGCCTCTCCAGAGCTGTTACAGAGGTTTTTATCCAACTTTACGAGGATGAGCTTATCTACCAGGGCGACTACATAGTAAACTGGTGCCCTCGTTGTCACACGGCACTCTCCGATGTCGAGGTCGAACACCAGGCGGTGGACGGCAACTGGTATCACATAAAATATCCGCTCCTCGATTCGGACGATTATCTGCACATTGCTACTACTCGTCCGGAGACGATGCTTGGTGATACCGCCGTTGCTTTTCATCCGCGCGACGAACGTTATGATCATCTCGAGGGGGAAAAAGCTCTGCTCCCACTCGTTGATCGTGAGCTCCCCATTATTGCTGACGATCGGGTTGATCCTGAGTTTGGCTCCGGTCTCGTAAAAATTACTCCCGGGCATGACGACCTTGACTTTAGAATTGGCGAGGATCATGACCTGGAGCTCATTAACCTATTGAACGAAGACGGCACCTACAATCAAAACGCCGGCCAGACCTACGCTGGGCTTGATCGGTATGAAGTCCGTGAAAAGGTAGTTGAGGACTTGCGTCAGCAGGATTATTTGATAGAAATTGAGTCTTACGAACATGAGGTTGGTCACTGTTACCGCTGTGACACCGAGATTGAACCTTATGTTTCAAAACAGTGGTTTGTTTCAATGAAACCGCTGGCCGAACCGGCAATTGAAGCGGTAGAGGAAGATGCCGTAGAATTTTATCCGGAACGCTGGGAGAAAACTTATTTTGAGTGGATGGAAAACATTCGTGACTGGTGTATCAGTCGCCAGATCTGGTGGGGGCACCGGATTCCCGTCTGGTATGGTCCCGATGGTGAGGCCATTGTCGCCCGCAACGAGGAAGAAGCAGACGAAAAAGCAAAAGAAATTTACGGTGAACCGGTAGATCTGGAGCAGGATTCAGACGTTCTTGATACCTGGTTCTCCTCTGCCCTCTGGCCGTTCTCCACCCTGGGCTGGCCGGACGAAACCGCCGACCTGGAGGCCTTTTATCCTACCGATGTTCTTTCGACCGGTTTTGACATAATATATTTTTGGGTTGCCCGGATGATTATGATGGGTTATTACTGCCTGGACGAGCGCCCCTTCGACGACGTTTATATCCATGCCCTGATTAGAACCGAGTCCGGCGAGAAGATGAGTAAATCGCTGGGCAACGTTATTGATCCGCTTGACGTGATTGATGAATACGGCTGTGATGCACTGCGCTTCACCTTGTGTGCTCTCGCCGCCCAGGGCCGGGACATCAGACTCTCCTACGATCGTGTAAAAGGTTTTCGGAATTTCGCCAACAAAATCTGGAACGCAGCTCGTTACCTGGATTTTGCTCTCGACGACCCCGCGGCAGACTACCTCTCGGAACCGATTGACTTAGATTATTGCTCCCCCCTTGAAAAATGGATCCTGGGTCGGTTCAAAAAACGGTTAAAAGTGGCGGCGGAAGAACTCAAAAACTATAATTTTGATCGTTATGCCGACAACCTCTATCAGTTTTTCTGGCATGAATACTGTGATTGGTACATTGAGTTCTCCAAGAAACGGTTGGAGTTGTCTGAGGGGGAGGAGAAGCGTAACGTTGAAAGGGTTTTATATCAAATTCTGATTGAATCATTAAAGGCTCTTCACCCAGTGATTCCGCATTTGACAGAAAAACTTTACGGTGAGTTCGAGGGCGACGAGGCGATGATCGTAAACGCTAACTGGCCGCGGCCACCAGCAGCCTGGCAGTCGGATAAAGCGCCTCGGATTGTTAATATGTTACGTGAAGTGATCCGTGCCGGTCGTCATCTTAAAAAAGAGTTTAACGTTCAACGCAGTGAAGGCGTGGAGCTGTTGATTGAACCGGAGAATAGTTTCGTACGGGAACTGTTGGATCTGGAGGCTTATGTCTGTGATCTTGCTGACGTCGAGAGCTTCAAGCTGCTGGAAGGCGAGAAACCGTCGGAGATGTGTTCCGCCGAAGTACTTGATTTTGGGACAGTATTTCTGCCTTTGGCTGGAATAATTGACGTGCAGAAGGAAAAACAGCGCCTCCAGAGAGATTTAGAGGAGCGTCGCCAGCGTATCGAGGAATTGAAACAGCGGTTGGAAAATCCACAATTTCTGGAGAACGCTCCCCTGGACGTTATTGAAGAGAGTCGGGAAGAGCTGGTTGAAGTTGAGGATGAGATTGAACGACTGGAGGAAACCATTTCATTGCTGCAGGAGGAGTGATTACCCCTGGCAAAAGCTGTAGTGCTTGAAGACGCTGTTTTAGTCGCCGGTCATCCACGATCAGGAACCTCGCTGGCCTGCCAGCTCGTGGAAAGCGCCGGTGTTACATTTCCCTCGGATTTCGAGGGTGACGACTACAACCGCGCCGGTTATTACGAAATCAAGCTGGCTAAGGAGCTTTCCAAGGAGCTTATTGAGGAAGCTATGACTCCGGAAATAACCGCGCGGATGAATAAAGTGGTCCGGCGCTTAAACCGTGTCCAGGGGGAGGCCGGTTTGAAATTGGTTCGTGTGCCCGCCCTCTTCTTTTACCGTCATATCGCTAAAAGTCTCAGACTGATTCTTATCTACCGCCATCCTGCTGATGTCAAAGCCAGTCTCTTTAAGCGTGGTCTGGGAGAATTTCCCTTGTCCTGGTTTAAGAACAGCAACGCCTTGATTGCCGCCTACGAAAACGTGGAGGATAGTATAATTATTAGCTATAAGTCAATAATTAATCGCGAACCGCACGTTTTAGAGGGGTTTGAAGGCTTAGGATTGTCGATTAATTTTGATCGGGTTGATCGCAAACAGCAGACACAAGCTAACAGTCGTATCTGCCTGCGGGCGGAGGAAAAAAAACTTTACGAGCGACTGCAGGAGTTGGAACGGGAAAGCTGTTCTAACTAAACAAATCAGGGCACCAGTCATTTGCGAAAATACGTAAATGTAAATGTGTTTTTTTATCTGACGTATCTACAGCAAGTCTACTCCCCATCTCCCACCTCTTTCTTCAGAAAACCGGGGGAAAGTTCTGCCATAATGAATTTAAACCTTGATAATAAACAATTGCTATTGTATATTATGGCGATGCGGCAAAGAGTTATCAATCACACTTTAGGAGGGATTCAGGATGATTGGCATGTGTTTTGTGAGTTTCTTGGTTTTGCTCGTCATTAGTATTATTGTCTCACTGATACTGCACTTCAGTGGCTATAGCGTTAGAGGTGGCTGGGATTCGTTTGTAAATAAAGTAATCATTGGTTGGCTGGGAGCCTGGCTGGGTTCGCCGGTTTTTGGTTACTGGTTTGACGCCCTGAAATATGAAGGGGATATAGATATTTACATAATCCCGGCCATACTTGGTGCGTTTGCACTGATTATTTTTGCCGTGGACTTTGTTCGTACCTGCAGTGCTGCCTGTGGCGGCTCGGAAGATACTTCGCTGTAGTCATTCCGTTTGCTGCGGCAAATAATTAATAGGTAATTGTTTACCTATCCCCTCTCCCCAGTCCTTTGTATTTCCCCCCGGCAAGGGGGGAAAGTTTTTGGAGTGGACTCATTTATGAATTGCACGGAAGAAGTCTTTTTGGGAATTAACCTAGGCTCGACATTGTCCGGAACGATCTGAGAAGGTTTTGGCGGTAGACTTAATTATTGGTTCAAATTTTTGTTCTCCCCGATTACTTGATTCCCACCTTCAGATATGATATATTTTACTGCTCAAAATCTGAGTCTATTTATTTTTTATCTGAGTCTATTTATTTTTGAATTAACCGTTTAGCGTCCCCGGGTGTTGTGAAATTGAACGTCATTGTCCGGCTTGACCGGACAATCCAGTGGCTTTGACGTTGACTTTAGACCTATTAAATTCAAAGCCGCTGGATTCCCGTTTCCACGGGAATGACGGTCAAGACCTCACGGACGTTGTTACCGGGACACCATTTGTTCTGAGAACCACAGTGAAGGCGCTAAATAATTACTTTTTTAATTAAGCTGAATTTTTTGAGTGTCCAACCTACATACCATAAACAGGAGAAACCAAGACATGTTAGCAATTTTTGAAGAAGAGGATTGGCTAATTGCTTTTACCGATGTAGAGACAACGGGATTAAACCCTGGTTATCACGAGGTTATTGACGTAGGGATTGTGCTATCTGATCCTAAGGATGGCGAGGTGGCGAACTATCATCGGCGTGTCATGCCCGAGCATCCTGAGCGTACGATGCCCGGGGCTGCTCGTTGTAACGGCTTCAGCGTTGAAAAATGGAAGCAATTCGACACGTTGAGTGCTGAGGAAACAGTGGAAGAAATAATTGAGTTTTATCAAGAACATGCGGTCGATAAACAAGTGATGATGAGCGCCTATCGATCATCTTTTGACGCTGCTTTTCTTGATCAGATGTTTCAGAAGACAGGCAAACACGTTGATGTTGTTCATGACTACGTAATGGACTTGCCTTCGCTGGCCTGGGGGATGGGAATAAGTAAGCTCCACTCCAGTGAGATTATAGATCTGCTGGGATTGGACGATGAGCCCCAGCACTACAATGCTGAAGATCCTACTGAGCATACTGGTCTCTCCGGGGCCAGGAAAAATTATCGTATTTACTGTGAGTTGTTAAATTTTTATGAGCCAAAGGTGGAAGCGCCTGCTGAAAAGACAGCCGGGTAGATGAGTAAACTTTCCGATATCAGCATATTTGTTACCGACCTTGACAGTACTCTTTTTCTCCCCGACACTACCGATCCACCGGAAGAATTTTTTTCCCTGCTGGACAGCCAGTTCCCAGTTGATTGTGGCTGGATTGTAGCGACTGGTCGTAGTTTTGAGCAGGTACGAGAATTTAGTGAGAGCTGGCCGCTGCTCCCAGAGGTGATTATTTCCCGGGAAAGATTCATCCATGTTTATAGAGGCGATGATTTTGAGCCGGATACCAGGTGGAATGAGAAGTTGCGTCTGCAAACTGAAAAAGTTGATCGAGACTGGAAAAAGCTGCTGCCGGAGCTGCTTCGCCGGCTTAAGGAGGTGGGGCTGGAGCCCGAGTCTGAGCATGGGCACCTGATTTTTGAGTCGGAGGCGGAGGCTATCAAAGCAGAAAATTTTCTGAAGCAAATGATCGACGAGGGGCATCAACCGCTGCGCAATCGAGTTCACCTGACTTTAGCGCCCGAAGAGGTGGGGAAAGGGCGCTGTTTGAAACGGCTTGAACAAACTTTTTCAATTGAGAAGTCAGATGTTATTTGTATTGGAGACTCTGCCAACGACATAGACATGCTTGACGGTCGCTACGGCTATTTGTCGGCAGCTGTTGCCAACGCAGAGCCAATCGCTCAGAAGGCGGTTAAAAGTAACAACGGAATTTTGCTGAAAAAGCCGGCGGGCCACGGTATTCTGGAGCTTATGAAGCGTCGGCTGGAAGACTAACCCGGTACAAAAAAAAGAGCTTCCTCCGGGTTGGCCCGGAGGAAGCTCTTTTATATAACGCTCGGTGAACTTAACCTCACCTAAAGCGGGGTAACTTCGACAGCGGCGAGGCCTTTTTCAGTTTCTTCGAGTTCGAACTCGACTTCCTGGTTTTCGTCGAGGGTCTTGTAACCTTCGACTTCGATGTCCGAAAAGTGGACAAATACATCCTCGCCCGTTTCCTGTTCGATGAAGCCGTAACCCTTGGCGTCATCAAACCATTTAACGGTCCCTGTTGGCACTGCGACAACCTCCTTTGCTACGTAGTATTCTAACCTGAAAGCCCGTCTTAACGGCCCGTCAGGCTTTTAACTATTACTGCTAACCAAACTATAGCATATACAAGCTACAGTAGCAAACAATAAATATTAATAATGAAATTAATCCGCTTCTTTTTGAAAAATATCTTTCAGCCAGTCGATTGCTTTGCCCATCTGGTCGCTGTATTCGTCACGTTTCTTTATCAGGTGGGGAATAGCTATTCCAGCTACTATGGCCCCGACCAGCACAAATATGGCGTGTAGAATTACTTTTTCAATATCAACATCGTCTTCTTTTTGGCTTCTCTCCAACAGTTGGATTAATTTATCATATATGTTTTGCAGTTCTTCTTCCGATAACCCGGGTTCGATATGTGGGCCTAATATTTCCAGTCCCTGGTTGATTTTTTTAAAGTTTTCCCCTGAAATGTTGTTGCGCTGGCTTTCAGCCACCATCTGAAGGGCACGGGATATATCTTTCAGGGAAGGTTTTGTTGCGTAAAGATACTTGCGCAGAGTTTGTTCGTCAACCTTATCCGTGGTTACAACGGCTTCAAATATTTGGCTCATGTCCTCGGGTCGCGGTTGCAGTTCAGACTCGATATCAAGCTCAATAATCTTCTCTAACTCGTTGTTGCTGTTTTCGCTCATTTTATCACTCCAGCATAACCTGACTATAACTTACTAAATGCAGTTATTAGGCATCCGGTTCTTTTCAGGTGAAAGCCCGGATGAGAATTAAACCAACTTCATTATAATTGAATTATTAACTAAAACAAGAGATTTTTCAAGAAACATCTCTAATCAATCGGAATCTACCGCCGACATTCGGGCAAAGTGACTCCGGACTTGACCTCTGCTATCGGCAATGATGACATCGTTGGCAGTTTTGCAGTTCAAAAGTTGACTCTAAGCAAAAAGTGTATTATATTATAAATGGAGACAGAGTGGGCGAGATTTAACAGGGAGGTGGAAGGCTAATGAGTGTGGGAGCAGTGAGTGCCGAAGCTACCCCGGTCAATAGCGGACTTGCTTCGCGACGGAGTGGCCCAGCCGTCTCGCCTTCTACCTCGGCTGACACTTCCGATTTACAGCAGCGGTTGCAGCGAATAAAGATTATGGTGGAAGTACTTGAGCGTCCTGAGATAGACTTCGAGGGTCAAGTTATTGATGAGCTGGCTTGATTAGCAGTTTTCTTTCCCCGGCAATCCCCATCAGCAAAAATTTTTGGTTTAAATTGGGTTATCTTTGTTAAAATTACAGTAAGATTTTGAGAGCTGTTTCAATCCTTTCAAACATAGGTTTATTTTAAGCAGTAGTTTATGGAGGTTTAACGGCAGTTAACTTGGATAAGATAAACCCTTTAATTATAGTTGGTCCGACTGCTACCGGGAAATCAAGTTTTGTTTACGACAATCTGGGCAGTTATTCAATTCACGTTATATCTGCCGATTCTATGCAGGTTTACCGGGGTTTTGAGGTGGCAACTGCGACTCCACCGGCGGATATATTGAATAATATTAAACATAGTGGTGTCAATGAGCTGGAACCGTCCGAAAATTTTGACGTTTCTACTTTTCTGGAGCTGGCCGACCGGGCGACAGAAACAGCGCTTGAATCAGGACGGCTGCCGGTCCTGGTCGGTGGAACTGCAATGTATATTCAAAAATATCTATATGGGCTTGATGAAATGCCCGGCGCCAATCCAGAATTTCGCCGGCGGCTTCGTCAACGAGCTAAAGAGGCGGGGCGGCAGCAGTTGCACCAAGAACTGCTTGAGGTTGATCCTCAAGCGGCCGAAAATATTCATCCTAATGATTTGCGTCGCGTGATTAGAGCGCTTGAGATTTATCACGAGACAGGGCGGACTAAAACCGAGTTGACCAGCGGTGAGCAGCAGTATAGGGCTGACCTTGACCCACTGCTGGTTTATCTCAAGAGACCGCGCGAGGAGCTTTACAGTCGGATTAGAAAGCGGGCGGAGAAGATGATTGAGCAGGGGCTGGTTGAGGAAATTGATCAGTTACGCGGTCGTGATCATCTGAATCGAAATATTAAGCAAGCTATTGGTTTTGCGGAAGGACTGGGGTGTTTGCGAGGGGAGCTGACAAAAGAAGAAGCAATTGAGAACATCACCAGGCGAACTAAACAGTTTGCTCGCAAACAGATTCGTTGGTTCGACCGGATGCCAGCTGATGTTAGCGGTCATCCGGAAACGGACCGGGAGGAGTTGATCCGGGTAATTGAGCAAGAATACGAACTCCAATGATGTAGAAGTGGCGCTGGGGGTGGCAATTGACGGCTGGCGCGCGAGCGGCCGGGCTCTGAAAGAGGAATTACGGGAGCTGGGTCTGCTGGCCGCTACGGCCGGAGCTCGACTGGAAGAAATAGAGGTTCAGCAGCGCTCCAAACCGGATCCTTCAACAATGATTGGTTCCGGGAAGGTAGAGGAGTTGTCTGAAAAGTCGAAGGATTTTGACCTGGTTATATTTAACGAAAATCTTAAGCCAGCGCAGCACGACAAGCTGCGCGAGAAGTTTCCGGTTAAAGTAATTGATCGGACGGATCTTATTCTTGATATTTTTGCTCAGCGCGCTCACACCAAGGACGCCAAGATGCAGGTAGAGCTGGCTCAACTACAGCACAACTTGCCTCGCAAGCGTGGCTGGGGGTGGGCCCTTACGAACCCTGGTGCCGGCATTGGGACACGGGGGCCGGGGGAGACGAAGATGACTATCAAGGAACGGGATTTACGCGAGCGTATCCACCAGCTTGAGTCGCGGCTGGAAAAAATAAGGGATAAGCGTCGAACCCAGAGGAAAAATCGCCGCGGGATACCTGAGCTTAGCCTCGTTGGTTATACTAACAGTGGCAAAACAACCCTTTTGAATAATTTCTCGGACTCGGATGAACGGCAAGAGGACATGCTTTTTGCAACTCTCGACACTAAGACCAGGCGGGTTCATCTTGAGGGAGATCGCTACTTTCTTCTTACCGATACTGTCGGTTTTATTCAGCGCATGCCTCCCAAGCTCAAGGATGCTTTTGTGGCCACCCTGGAAGAGTTGGATAGGGCTAACTGTCTGCTTCATGTGATTGATATAACCGGGGCACGATTGCAGGAAAAAATGGAGACGGTAACCGAACTGCTCGAAGAGTTAAGTGTTACCGATCGACCTATTTTTAAGGTTTTTAATAAAATTGATCTGGCGAGCGAGGGGCTAATTGACCGTTACCGTAAAAAGTTCCCCGGCGCTTATTTTGTCTCCGCTCAAACCGGAGAAGGGTTGACGAAACTAAAGGAATCAATATACCGTTATTTACTTGAAAACAATTTAATTGAAAGACCGGATTACGCAAAAAATCTACCACTAAGGGAGATGATCTCGCAGTGATTCCCTGGCAGACAATACAGGAGATAGCTGAGTTGAAAGAGGAGGCCGAGCTTACGGAACTCGGTTGGAAGGCGGAAGATTTTGAAGTTAAACTTAGTTCTAGCTCGCCTGGTGCTGTTGTTCCTTCGACTACTGATAGTGAACCACAAGCTGTTCGAGGAGCAAAACCGCGGTCCGAGGGAGCCCCGGCGCAAGATTGGATTGCCATCGAGGCGCCCATGGTCGGAACCTTCTACGAGGCCCCGGCCCCCGATGCTGAACCTTTTGTGCAACCCGGTGACAAGGTAACTTATTCGACAACCGTTTGTATAATTGAGGCTATGAAGCTGATGAATGAGATTGAAGCGGAGTGCAAAGGAACGATCAAAAAAGTTTGTAAAGAGGATGCCGAGCCGGTGAGCAAAGGTGACCCGCTGTTTTACGTTGATCCCGCTTAATCTTGAAAAATCAATAATGAGCCCTCCCTTCATTTGTAAACGGGTTTGCGGGGGAAGAGAATTTAAACCAGTTAAATAATTCTGAACGTGCGGATGATTTTTAGTATTTAAGGAGAATAATTAACAATGGATAACGAGCAGAACAAGGACGCTATGCGAGAGCTGATGGTGGAGTTAAAGGAAAACAAGGAGTCAACAAAATTAGGCGGAGGCGAAGAGCGAATAGAAAAACAGCATGATAAGGGAAAAATGACTGCCCGCGAGCGGATTGAGTTTCTCGTTGACGAGGGCTCTTTTCGTGAGATTAATCCGTTTACCAAGCACCGCTGTTATGACTTTGGGATGCAGGAGAAACGACCCGCCGGCGACGGCGTAGTTACGGGAGCAGCTCAGATTGACTCGCGCCCGGTTTTTTTAATGGCCCAGGATTTCACTGTTATGGGGGGGTCGCTTGGTGAAATGCATGCTGAAAAGATTGTTGCGGTCCAGGAGAAGGCCCGTGAAAACGGCGTCCCTTTCATTCAAATTAATGATTCAGGCGGAGCTCGTATCCAGGAGGGGATACACTCCCTGAACGGGTATGGAAAAATATTTAAGAACAATACTTTTGCTTCCGGCGCAATTCCACAGATCACCTGTATCATGGGCCCTTGTGCGGGCGGGGCAGTTTACTCGCCGGCAATTACTGACTTCATATTTATGGTCGAGGAGACCAGCAACATGTTTTTAACCGGTCCCAAGGTTATTAAGGAGGTCACCGGTGAGGAAGTCGGTGTGCAGGAGCTTGGTGGTGCTCAGACCCACGTGCGGACCACGGGAACTGCTGACCAGAGTTTTACGGATGAACGCAAATGTCTGGATGCGGTGAAGAAGCTGCTCAAGTTTTTACCCGATAATTATCAAGAATCGCCGCCGACGGTTCAATTTGAAGACCCGGTGGATCGTTCGACGGACGAGATTCTTGAAGTTGTTCCCACCGAGCCCAAACAGGCCTTTGACATGCGAGATGTTATCAGGCCGGTGCTTGACGATCAGCAGTTCATGGAGTTTAAACCCTGGTTCGCTGATAACTGTGTGGTTGGGCTGGGTAGACTTGCTGGACATCCAGTCGGTATTATTGGCAATCAGCCCAAGAAGCTTGCCGGCTGCCTGGATATTGACAGCGCTGACAAGATCGCTCGCTTTATCAGGCTCTGTGACTCGTTTAACATACCGCTTATCAACTTTGTTGACGTGCCGGGATTTTTGCCGGGAGTTGGGCAAGAACACGGCGGGGTTATCCGTCATGGCGCTAAGATGCTTTATGCTTATGCTGAGGCAACAGTGCCCAAGCTTAGTCTTATAGTGCGCAAATCCTATGGCGGCGCTTTTGTGGCTATGTGCAGTCGAGATCTCGGTTATGATTCGGTGATTGCCTATCCCACGGCTGAAATTGCTGTCATGGGGGCGGAGGGAGCGGTAAACATTATTCACAGCAAGGAAATAGATGAAGCCGAAGATCCCGACGCCAGGCGCCAGGAGAAGATCGACGAGTTTCGCGAGAGATTTTCCAACCCTTATCGGGCCGCCGAAGACGGACTTGTCGATCAGATTATTAATCCGGCTGAAACGCGGCGCTGTCTCGTGGAATCGCTGGAAATGGTGATTGATAAACACCAGCCGCGGCCCGACAAAAAGCACGGCAATATACCGCTGTGATTATTTACACCCACTTCAAAAAGTTCCCTTCCCCCTGAAGGGTGAGAGTTGGCAAAAATTATGCGAATGGTGAGTCAAAATGCTTGACTGGCCTGTTTTGAACACGGCTTTGCTGGTATCGGGGGTTGGTATATCCGTGGTGGCGGGGGCATTACTACTGCTCATTTTTACTATTCTTATTTTACGCTTTATTTTCCCGGCTGACTTAAGTTCTGCTACAGAAGAAGAAAAACCAGAAAATGGGGGAGAAGAAGCCGAATCTTCAGAAGATGGGGAGGCAGCGCTGGCGGCAGCGGCAGTTGAACACCACAGACGGCAACTGCAGCTTGGCGATCGTTTGAAAGAGGGCTCGAAACATTTGCGCTGACCGGCGCGGGTTAAATAACTCTTAAAGGTAAGGTAGATAACATGGCTCGTTATGAATTCGAACGTGAAGGAGAAAAGATTGAAGTTGAAGTGGAGTGGTCGGGGGACGGCTATGAAGTCAGGATGGGCGATCAAAGCTGGAAATTCAAACCTGTAACCGCGGGTGACGGGGGCGAGGCGGGCGACGGCGTTAGCAAAGCTGATACCGCTGGCACGGAAACTGATAGCGAGGGGGAAAAACAGGCAAAAACTGGTGCTGGTGGTGCCGTGTTAACACCTATTTCGGGGAAAGTTTTAGAAGTATTAGTTGCTCTCGATCAGTCTGTAGAAGCCGGGGATGATCTCGTTAAACTTGAGGCGATGAAACTGGAGTCTGTAATTCCCGCGCCCCGGGCCGGTAGGGTCAGTGCTATCCACGTAAGTGCGGGAGAAGACGTGGAAGAAGATCAGAAATTGATCACTCTGGAGAGGCAGTAGGCTAATCGTGGAGAGTATATACCAGATAATTAATTTGACTGGCATTCAGCAGTTTACGCTTGGTCAAGTGGGAATGGTAGGGGTGGGGCTTATTCTCGCTTACCTGGGAGTAAAAAAACGATTTGAGCCCTTATTATTAGTTCCGATAGGTTTCGGTATTGTCCTGGCCAACATGCCGGCCACCGGTTTGCTGGCCGAGGAAGGGCTACTTTCCTTTTTTAAACTGGGGATAAGTTACGAAATTTTGCCCCCACTTATTTTTCTTGGCGTTGGCGCCTTAACGGACTTTACCCCAATGCTTTCCTCCCCCTACACGATGCTGCTCGGAATGGCTGCACAAACCGGTATATTCTTGACCCTGCTGGGAGCGATAGTGCTTGGTTTTGCGCCCGCCCAGGCGGCGGCTATTGGAATTATTGGCGGTGCTGACGGGCCGACAGCTATCTTTGCCGCCAACCGCCTGGCCGGTGACCTGGTCGGACCGATTGCCGTTGCCGCTTACTCTTACATGGCTCTTGTCCCTTTAATCCAGCCTCCGGTTATTAAGGCGTTGACTACCAAAAAAGAACGGTCCATTAAGATGGGTTCCAGCGTCAAAGTAAACGAGACGGTTAAGGTAGTCTTCCCCGCCGTCTGCATGGTGATAACTATTCTCCTGATTCCGACCGCGGCGCCGCTCGTGGGGATGCTGATGCTGGGTAATTTTATCAGGGTTTGCGGGGTGGTTGACCGGCTTAATCGGGCCGCCCAGGACTACCTGATGGACATTGTGACTCTCCTGCTTGGTTTGGCCGTGGGAGCGTCTATGCCGTCCGAGCGCTTCTGGCGTTGGGAGACCCTGGGGATCCTGCTGCTCGGCGTCTGTGCCTTTGTTTTCGCTACTATCTGTGGGCTGTTGTTTGGAAAAATAATGTGCTGGATTACTGGTGGTAAAGTTAATCCGATTATCGGCGCCGCCGGGGTTAGCGCCGTGCCCATGGCCGCCCGGGTGGCTCACCAGGTAGGTCAGGAGGAAGACCCCTCCAATCAGCTAATCATGGTAGCGATGGGAGCCAACGTGGCCGGGGTGATCGGCTCGGCGCTGGCCGCCGGCGTCCTTATTCAGCTGGTGCCGCTCTGGTTTTAAATAAAATACTATGGAAAAAAAGCTTTCCAAGACTATCTCTTATTTTTTACGTCACGCGCCGGAAGAAGCCGGCCTGGAAATGGACGAGTTTGGGTTTGTCTCGCTTGAAAAGCTGGCCGAGGCGCTTCGGGATCGGGGCTGGACCGGGCTGGTAGTTGACGAGCTGGCTGAGAAAATAAAGGCCGGCGGCAGCAAAAGATTTGAGGTTATGGAGGGCAAAGTTAGAGCCAAATACGGGCACAGCCGGGATATAAAGGTTGACCGGCTCCCCCTAAAAGACCCCGGTACACTTTACCACGGCACTTCCCCCGGGGCCTGGAGAAGTATAAAGGAAGAGGGCATAAAACCTCAGAATAGACAGCACGTGCACCTGTCCGCCACCGTTGATGAGGCCTATAGGGTGGGTCAGCGTCATGCCGCCGACCCGGTGATACTTGTAATTGAACCGCCGTCTTCGGCAAGTGATAAGTTTTATCAGGCTGCTGAAAACGTCGTGCTTACGGATTACGTCCCCCCCGAATGGATCACCGGGACAACCAGGTAGAATAATTATTTTTTAGTGGGAGGATTAGAGTATGACTGATATTCCTGCCAGAGGTGAGATGGCAACTCGACTACGAGAGTGTGGAGTCGCTGGGGCAGGGGGAGCCGGATTTCCAACCTACGTCAAGTGGCAGAATCTCAACGAAATTGAGAACTTGCTTGTCAACCTCCAGGAGGGGGAACCGCCATTTTATGGCGATTGCTGGTTAATTTCGTCGCAGGTTGATTTTTACCTAAAAGGGCTCAGTAAACTGGCAGCTGTAGTCTTTGACTCGGTTGTCGTAGCTACTAAAGAAAAATATCGGGAAAAATGGTTTAAAGAGCTGGAAAAATTACTGGCCGAAAGTGTATATTTTCCAACTGCGCTGCCGCTGGAAGTTGAGGATCGGCAGGGTCTAATTCTCGCCTACACCGGAGACCGCTACGAGATCAGCCAGGAGTCATCACTGCTCTGGACAGTGGCCGGTGAACGTGTAGGGGGGGATTTGCCGACCAATCACGGTTGGATCGTGCAGAACGCTGAAACAACCTATAACATCCTGTTAGCCTTGTTAGAAGGTAGGCCGGTGACCCGTAAACATGTCCTGTTATATGGACCAGATCAGCCGGCCAGGTATTTTGTTGTCCCGATAGGCACGCCCGTGTTTGAACTGCTGGATGCTGTGGAAAAAATGAGTCTAAATAACCTGAAGGAGCCGGTGCTGTTGGATGGTGGACCGGGCTGGTGCTGTGAGGTGGAGAGATCGTTCAGTGACTCTGTTGTCAGCAAACGAACCAACGGATTGATGATTGCCGGTAGAGATTTTGTTGAAGAGTATCGAGAGAAGAGAGAGCCGGAAAGAATTAATGCTCTGGCGGCTGGGGACTGGTCCCCAACGGAAGACTTCCCGGAACCCAAGTGGTTGGAACCAGATGAGGTGCGAGTACCGTTGATTAGCAATCCGCTGCTGGCGGGGGGTGTGAGTCCGAGCCAGCCAGTGGTTGAACCGGGCAACCGGGTAAAAAGGGGAGACGTTGTCGCCGAACCGGCTTCCGAAGGTATAAGCAACTATCAGCACGCCTCAATCAGCGGCGGCGTAACCGCAGTAGACGAAAATTTTGTAACAATCGAGAAATGAAGCAGAGGGGTTAGTTTATTCACCCGGGCTTATTGTTAGTGGTTTCTTGAAGTCTGAGTTCAGTGGCGCTGCGCAGGTGCAGGTCTCTCTGCGGGAAGGGGATTTCGATATTTTCTTCGCGGAACCGCCGGTCGATTTCGTAGTTTATTTCACTTTTCACCTGGGCGCGACGGCGGGGTGTCTTGATCCAGACGCGCAGCTCAAAGTTCAGGGAGGAGTCGCCAAATTCAACAAAAAGCACATTTGGCTCAGGAGTTTCTAATACTTTTGGATGTTCACGGGCAATTTCATATAAAATTTTCTGGACTTTTTCAGTATCGACACCGTAAGCTACTCCCACCGGACAGCTAATTCGGATGTATTCCTCGCCGTGCGACCAGTTAATAACATTGTCTTCAACAAAAGCCGAGTTTGGAATGATGATGTCAATGTTTTCCCAGGTGTTAACTTCTGTCGCTCGAAGATTAATACCGGTCACCGTTCCGAGCTGGTCACCGACTGTAACAGTATCCCCCACTTCAATCGGTCTTTCAAAGAGAAGGATAAGTCCGCTGATGAAGTTGGAGGTTATATTCTGCAGCCCGAAACCGATACCGACACTGAGGAAGCCGGCGATGATGGCCAGGCTGGAGAGGTCGATCCCGGCGATCTCAAAGGCTACTAAAAATCCAATGATTAGAACTGTGTAATGTATAAGCCGTTTTACTGTGAAGTCAATGCCGGAAGAAAAACGGGAGGAGACCCGGCGGTCGTAAAGTTTACGAATGTAAATTGAAAGCAAATATGTAGAGGCGATAACAGCAATAAAAACTAAAATTGCAAGCAGGGTAATCGGCGTGTCCTGGAGCTTAAACAGGGGATAGTTAATAATATCGTGCAGCAGGTTAAGAAACGTCTCATAAGTGATAGAAGGCAGAACGTCAAACATTAGTGGATACCTCCGGTATGATAGTGATTTATTGCAAATAAGTATAACTGGCTAAGAAGGAAAGGAAAAGCCGGATATTATACTAAGACAAGTAATATGTTAAAATAATTCAGGGTTAGCCCTGATAATTCACGACAGCACAACTATCGTGAATTATCCGTCCGAAGGACACCCAGCTCTTTCCCAGTAAAGGGCTGGGTGGGTTAACCCCGCCCATTTTACGAATGGGCGGCCCTTTGGGCGGCCTATGCATAAGGTTCATGCATAGGCCGGGTTAGAAAGTTGTGCTCCAAAACCTATCGACGTCATTCAGGGCGAAGAGAACGTAGACCCGGAATCTATGGTAACGTCAAAGCCACTGGATTGCCCGGTCAAGCCTTGGGACGTTATTCGTTCCGGGCAATGACGAGCGTTCTGGTTGTGATCCAGAAAAGATATTTTTTGGTTAGCTATAAAAGGAGGTTGAAAATATTTTCAACGAATTAAAAGAGAAATTAAAACTCTACTGGTTTGACCTGAAGGGAATAATAATTGACTGGTGGGAGCAGATAAGTCGCCCGGAAGACCCCGAGGTGCGGGAGTCGATAGAACTGCTTGGCGAGGTGGAAATATTTAAGAGACTTCGTAACTCCCAGTATCTGGCGCTCGCTGATTATCTTCACGAACGTCAATTTAACAAAGGGGAGCTTATATTTTCCGAGGGAGACCCGGCGACGGCAATGTATTTGATCTGCAATGGACGGGTTGAATTAAGCCGGCCAGAGCTTAAACAATTGGACAGTAATTATCTTGAGTCCAGGGAGATTTTTGGCGAACTTGCTCTCTGTTGCGAGCACCGGCGAATGTATGACGCCCGAACGCGCGCTTCTACTCGGACCCTGGTCTTGTTTAGAAAGGGGCTGGAGCGTTTTGTCTATCGAAACCCGTCGGCTGGGTTAAAAATACACGGCAATCTTAATGCTCATATTGCCCGGCATCTCCAGGATGCCCGGCAAGAAAATCTGCGGTTGAAGCAGCAAGAGAACGAGGGCAAAGCAAATGAGTGAGTCGAAATCTTGGGCGCCGACACCGGGACTTGTAGTATCTCTGATTCATTACTTTCTGCCGCTAATAGTTCTGGCAGTAACCCTCTACTTTATTCCCGAGCTGTATCATCTCGTGAGTATGCTTTTTATAGCGATCTTGTTTTCCTATCTTCTGCGGCCCCCGGTCGAGCTGCTGGAACATCGTGGATTTAGCCGCTACACTGCCACTGCCCTGGTATTTGTGGTTTTATTTTTAATTCTTGTCACTCTGTTAGGAGGATTTATCCCGCATATTTATAATCAGGCAATTAATCTGCGGCGGACACTGGGGCAGCTGGAAATAGAAGAATTACTTGAGGAGGAAGACCCGGGGGAAGTAGAGGAAGTATTAGGTTTTATGAGCTATTTAAGCGAACTGGAGCGTTCACTGGGATTTATTCCGGACGGTACACTTCACGACCAGGTCTCCCATGCTTACGAGTGGGGCTTGCAGCAACTTACCATTCTTCTGCTTACAATTGGTAGGATTTTGCCGCATGTGGCGGTTTATGTCGTGGTAATACCGTTTATTGCTTTTTTTATTGTCCGTGATCAGCAAGCTATAGAAACCTTTTTCCTGAGCGGAGTCCCCAATGTGTTTTTTGAGATGTTTTACCTGATATATAATAAGGTGGACCAAAAAATTGGTGAGTATGTTCGTGGGCTGGCAATCGAGGCGATTATAATTGCTTTGTTAAGCGCAGTGGGGTTCTGGTTGCTTGACGTCCCCTATGCGGTCACAATCGGAATATTTGTGGGGCTGGCTAACGTTGTCCCTTATGTAGGTCCTGTGATTGGTGCTTTGCCGGCAATTATAGTTCAGTTGATAGAAACAGGTGCAGCGCTTCCCGTTTTTTTGGTAATAGTTTTAATTGGAATTGTCCAATTGATCGACAACATTACTGTTAAACCGGTGGCGTTCTCACAGAGTATGTCGATGCATCCGCTGATTGTGGTAATTGTAATTATAGCCGGTGGACAACTTGCCGGTATGCTGGGTATGGTTCTGGCAATCCCGGTGGCCGCCAGTCTCTGGGTTATAATAAGTGAGTTTAGCTGGGCCGTGAAAAACTACCGTTTTGAAACTTAACCCGAATTATGCACAAAGAGTTGCGATCTTTGAGCATAATTCGTCCAGAGGACAGTCCTCAGAGCGCTGAGGGCTGGGCTAACCCAGCTGTCAAACTAATAGAATTATTGCCATAAAAACACTCTGTAAATCTAAACATTTTATTAGAACTTGATTTATTTGGCGATTTAAGTTTGACGGCTGCCTCGTAGAGGCGCTTAATGCAAGAAAATGAAATTTTCATGCATTAAGCGGGTTAAGTTTACTCCAAAAAATTCTTCTCCCTGGCAGGGGAAAAGTAAGGGAGATTGAACGAGGTGGGAGGGCTTTTTGGAGGAGACGCAAACTAATGGATTGAGTTGATATTTATGCCGGTAACAGGGCGGGTTACTAACCTGGTATCGCTGTCTGAGGACAAGGGAATAAAGCGCCCCAATTTTTTTATTGTCGGGGCTCCAAAATGCGGCACCACTTCAATGTATTTTTATCTAAAACAGCATCCCGAGGTTTTTATGTCGATCCCCAAAGAGCCGCTTCATTTTTGTAAAGATCTGACTAACCATAAGTTGCGCACCCGTGATCTGATGGAGTATCTCTCCTTCTTTGAGGGCTCATCAGATTATAAACGTGTCGGTGAAGCCTCTACCTGGTATCTTTACTCGCGAGTGGCGGCTCGTGAAATAAATTCATTTTCTCCAGGCGCCAAAATTATTATAATGCTGCGCAACATCCCGGAGGCCATGTATTCACTGCACAGCCAGTATCTTTTCCTGGGTAATGAAACTGAGCATGATTTTGCACGAGCTCTGGAATTAGTTCCCGAGCGGCGTGAAGGACGCCACGTTCCGGAGGCTGCCTATTTTCCCGACGGACTGTTATATCCGGATGTTTATCGCTACACGGACCAGATACGACGATACTTTCAGGAGTTTGGGCGTGAAAACGTGCTGGTGGTTACGCTGGACGAAATGAAGGAGGATGTGGAAGCCGTTTACTGTCGAATTCTGGATTTTCTGGAGCTTGACTATGCGAACAGGATTGATTTTAAGAAATATAACTCCAACGGTCGTTTTAAAAGCAAGTTTGTCCAGGAGTTAATTCAGAAGGTATCCGGTGAGACCAAGCAAAACATCCGTGATTTAGTGCCGGTTCGTCCCTGTATGGAAGCCTGGCGCAGCATTGAACCGGCAGTTGTGGAGACATTCTCACGGCCTTCCCTTTCCGGGCAATTACGGCAGCAGTTAAATCAACAAATGAAGCCGGAAGTAGAACGTTTGAGCAATTTGCTGGATCGTGATTTTAGCCACTGGTTAAACGGCGCCGATTGAAGAACGACGCTGTGGTTCATAAACAAATGGAAACGGCGCTGGTGGAAGGGCTAAATTCTGCCGTAATCAACCTGCCGCCTTCTGTTGTTAATCATCTTCGTTCGGCGGCTGAAACTGCCGAGGGAACTGCACTCACTCAGCTTCAGACTATTTTAAATAATATTGAGCTGGCCAGAGAAAAGCAGCTGCCCCTCTGTCAGGACACTGGTCTGCCAGCTTTTTTCGTCGAAGTTGGTCATGATTTTCCAGTTCAAGCAGCGATATTACCGGCGATAAAAAAAGCGGTTGAAACAGCTACCAGTGAGTTGCCACTGCGCCCAAACACGGTTAATCCCCTGAACGAAGCAAATTCGGGTGATAACAGCGGCGTCAAGATGCCGTTAGTGGATTGGGAACTTGTGGCCGGTAATCGCTGCAAAATTTACATATTGCCGAAGGGCGGCGGTGCTGAAAACCACTGCTCTTTACAGATGCTTAACCCGTCCGCCGGTTTGACCGGAGTGAGGGATGTTGTGGTCGAGAAGGTTATAGCCGCCGGCGGACAGCCCTGTCCGCCAGTGGTAGTTGGCGTCGGTCTCGGGGGAAGCGCAGACACTGCTTTGAAACTGGCTAAAAAAAGTCTGTTTCGGCCTCTCAGTGAGCCAAATCCGGAAGCTGAAGCGGCAGCAATAGAAGCGGAAATGAAGCAGACTATCAATGCCCGGGGCGATGGACCGATGGGACTTGGCGGCGAACCGACGGCCCTGGCGGTACATCTCAATCTGGCCGCCCGCCACCCGGCCTCATTGCCGGTTGGTATTGTTTTGCAGTGCTGGGCTCATCGCTACGCCGTGGTTGAGTTTGGCCCGGACGGCTCCTGGCGAGTTGTGCAGAACTGATGGAACTTGAGTTACCGCTGACTGCGGAACAGGTTCGCGAGCTAAACGTTGGTGATGAGATATATTTGAACGGCACTATAATTACGGCGCGTGACGCTGCCCACCAAAAGCTCTTGAATTGTGGAGGGGAAGTTCCCACGGAGTTGAAGCAAATAATATCCGGCGGCGCAGTTTACCACTGTGGACCACTGCTTGACAAGCAGCGACAGGATTGGCGGGTCCTGGCCGCCGGTCCCACCACCAGCATGCGGTTGGAAGGCTTTGCTTCCGATTTTATAAGTAGCTATTCCCCGCGAGTTTTGGTTGGCAAAGGGGGGATGGGGGAGAAAACAGCCGGGGCTTTGAATAAACACGGCTCTGTTTACGTACAGTTTACTGGGGGAGCAGCTGTAGTGGCGGCGACGGCAATTCAACATGTAATAGATGTTTACTGGCTGGATGAGCTGGGGATGGCAGAAGCCGTTTGGGTGCTTGCGGTTGAAAATTTTGGACCTTTGATTGTAACAATGGATACAAAGCAGAAAAAGATGTCAAACAAATAGCGGAGGTAGTAGGGATGACGGACGAAAGTGAAAAGGAAAAATTTTTACGAAAAGCCGAGGAACCAAAGCATAAAGCGCCGGAGATGCATCGGAAATATCGCGGTAAATACGGCGGCCAGGTGCAGGTGCCGGTGCGGAGCATGGATGATTTTGGCGTCTGGTATACTCCCGGTGTTGCGGCTCCCTGTGAGGAGATCGCTGAGACGCCCGAACTGGTTTACGACTATA
>CAZMIT010000019.1:0-21778 GCA_964566495.1 uncultured bacterium
GAGACGTTAAGCAGATGAAAAACCAAACGCCGGGCCGATTTTTTACCAATCCCCGGCAGTTTTCTTAAGTTGTCGACAGCTTTATCAAAAACTTCCAAGATAGTAGCTCCTTTTTAATGTAATCAATAATAAGTCGCAGAGCGTGTAGCGCTTGACGTCAGGCGTTGAATCAAAAGCTTCTATCTCCCCACTCTACCCTGGCACAGAAAAAAATTAGATCAACTTCCCCCCTCACCTGTGTCCTCTCCCTCGGAGGAAAGAACTCGAAGAGGGGAGCGGGCGAAAGGGCGATGGGGCGAAAAACCGTAAATCAAGATCAAGGTCAAGATGGATTGCGGAGCGTAGTCCGCAATGACGTCCGATAGATCAATACCACAGTGTCAATAAAGCTCAAATCAATTGTGACAATTTAAGACCACCCTGAAACTGTTCGAGTAGCATAGCCTTCAATGAAGCGGTCCTTACCTAAAATAGTACATATCATTCCGCAGATATCAAGGTTTTGACAGTAAACGGGGCAGTGGCAAACTGGGAACCCCTTCCTTATTTGAGTCAAGGAAGGATAACGTCTTTTGCGGGTGGCTATCGCTTCTTTTTCCTGTGATGGTACATCCGCTCGGTGAATCCACCGTCCTGCTCGAACTGCTCTACCTGTGCCTGGATCTGCCGCTCAAGCAGTGCTGTAGCCACGCTTATCAAGGCCAGGGCAGCATTTGCAGCGATTTCCTGGTAGGTGGTGGACTCTGTGGACTCGGTGGACTCTGTGGACCCGGTGGACCCTGTGGACCCTGTGGACCTGGTGGACTCGGTGGACCCGGTGGACCCTGTGGACTCGGTGGACCCGGTGGACCCTGTGGACCTGGTGGACCCTGTGGACCCTGTGGACCCGGTGGACTCCGTGGACCCGGTGGACTCTGTGGACTCGGTGGACTCTGTGGACCCGGTGGACTCGGTGGACCCTGTGGACCTGGTGGACCCTGTGGACCCTGTGGACCTGGTGGACCTTGTGGACTCTGTGGACTCGGTGGACACGGTGGACTCTGTGGACCCGGTGGACCCTGTGGACCCTGTGGACCCTGTGGACCTGGTGGACCCGGTGGACTCGGTGGACCTGGTGGACTCTGTGGACCCGGTGGACTCTGTGGACCCGGTGGGTCCTGGAGCTTCTGCTTCAGGGGATGCGGGTTTGGGAGGAGTCGGGGCAGATGTATTTGATGATTTTTTAGGTCCACGCTGCCCGGTTGGTCCACCCAGACCAAGATCATGTATTTGGTGCACCCAACGAACAACATCCTCCACCGTGTTGGGGCGAGTGTCGATGAGATTCTGCCGCCGGTGATCCTCCCGCTCCCACTGGACCAATCCATTTTGCCGCAAGAAGTCCTCGTAGTCGAGCTGAAGCTCCTCCAGGCTGGCCCGTGCCACATTGGTCAGTTTAATCTCTGTTTTCTTTGACGTTCCGCTGGCCTTACTTCCTTCAGCGATATTCTGTACTCCAGAGCGCGCCGCCTGCACCATCTGATCGTGGGTACGACTGTATTTATCGATATAGCGGTCACAGAATCGCTTCGTCAGGTCATAGACCAGACGAGCTATCTGAAAGCTCTTGAGATTACGGTAGCCACCGTGTTCCTTGATTAGATCATCGGTCAAAAAAAACCCCCCTTTTACTGACAATCTGACAGAATATTTTACTTTAACCCGGCCTATGCATGAACCCTATGCATAGACCGCCCAAAGGGCCGCCCATTCATCAAATGGGCGGGGTTAACCCAGCCGTTTACAGAACAACTGGTAAGTTACAGGCTGTAAAAATAACTGCAATAATAATATTTTGTTTAATATCCAACAAGAAGTCTATAAACGGCTGTCCTTCGGACGGATAATGCACGACAGTTATGCTGTCGTGCATTATCCGGGTTAACACTCTCACACGGAGCGATACCTGCGCTCGACTTCGGATTTCGCCACCAAATATGTTCAACAAATATCTTCGGGGAGCAGCTGGTGGAGCAAAATACCGACAACGGCGGCGATAACCATGCCGCTCATCTCAACCCGGTCGAGGACCATTATTTTATCAAGGCCAACTCCGATGACCAGGATGACGCTGGCAATGATCAGATTACGGGCTTCCTTGAGATCAACCTGATTATTGACCATCGTCCGCACACCGACAGCAGCTATCATACCATAAAGTAAAATAGAGACACCACCAATGACGGAATCAGGAATAGATTCTATAAGCGCCTCAACCTTGGGGATGAAGGAGAGGACAATTGCCCAGACAGCACCGAGACTAACGATAAAAGTAGAATAAACGCCAGTAATTGCCAGAACACCAATATTTTCGCCATAAGTTGTTAAGGAGGGACCGCCCAATAATCCAGAAATAATTGTACCGACTCCACCGCCGTAGAAAGTCGGAGCAAGCCCCGGATCACGCAAAACATCACGTCCAATTGTATCGCCAATCGCCAGTATATCCCCAGTATGTTCAACAATTGAGACAATAGCCGCCGGGGTTACAATGAGAATAACTTCCCAACTGAACAGCGGTAGTGTAAAACCAGGGAACCCCAGCCAGGCTGCTTCACCAATTTCTTTAAAAACAACCACTTCGGCAATAACTGCGGCAGAGTAGCCGCAGATAAGCCCGAGCAGGATAGGTATAACCCGGCGAAAACCGGTACCAAAAACAGCCATTGCAATAGTAAACGCTAACGTTACCAGTGCTACTGTCCAATTGCTGGAAGCCCAGTCCAGGGCAACCGGGGCCAGGGCGAGGCCGATAACCATGATTATGGGACCGGTGACAACGGGTGGGAAAATTTTGGCGACGTTATCAGGACCGGCAAGCTGGACAATAAAGCCAACAATTAGATATACAAGCCCGGCTCCAATAATCCCTGCCTGGGCGTGCTGAAGTGTTAATTCGCTTGATTCGGCCACCAGGACCAGTGGAGCGATAAAAGCAAAGGAAGAGCCCAGAAAACCGGGTACCTTGGCGCTGGTAAAGAGATGGAAAATTAATGTACCCAGGCCGACGGCAAAGAGAGTCGCCGAAACGTTTAAACCGGTAATTATGGGCACCAGGATTGTTGCACCGAACATCGCCATCGTATGCTGCAGACCTAAAAATATCTTCTGCCAGATTGAAAATTCTCCAATATCACATTGCTCGGCCAGCTTAGCTGCCATTATTCTTCACTCCTGTCTTTAAAATATTAAGTCTTTCACCCTGAGCCTCTACCGCAAGAGTCGGTGGAGCTTGTGAAACACTTTGTCATCCTTCCTCCGGGTTAAGCAAAAGCCGCCTGGTTATCTCCTGCCGGTAGCTATGGAATTTTAAGGGGCAGAGCGAAATTTTCTTATTATAGTCTGACGAATTATACAGGGTGAGCTGGATATTTATCAAGTATGCGACCAGAAAATTATAGCCGCATAAGATATTCATGTCGAGGCGATAATTTTTTCGACCTGGCGGGCGGCACGGTGGCCACTGCGGACCGCTGCCTCAATAGTGGCGGGCCACTGGGGATAGGTCCAGTCTCCAGCCAGGACAACATTTTCAGAGGGACGTAAAAAGTTAGCGAGCCGAGTGAGCTTGGCGGGCGGCAGGTGGTAGGTGGCGCGGCGGTTGCGAAAAACCTGGTAGCGCTGCAGTCGCGGCGGGTTATCGTTCGACAACTGCTTCAACAGACGGCGAGACTCGTCAATCAATTTAGTCTCCGACCAGTCCATCTGCTCGTCAGCAGCACTAACCATGAATTGTATTAGTCGCCGGGGACCGGCAAGCGGATTTATATACCAGTCAAAATCCGAGCCGGGGAGCGAGACAAAGCGGGGAAGATCCAATTCTCGGTCGAGCAGAAGATGCACGGTCAGGATAGGCGAAGCAGTGAAGTGATTAAGGTAATTGATACCGGACAACCCGTTGTTTTGGAGCAGATGAGCAACCCTGTCGGGGGGCAGGGCAAAGACAAAGAAGTCAGCAGACGCCGGGGGGGAGCGATCAACTGTTATAGTGCCAGTTTGCAAATCAACATCGGTAACGTGGGAATTCAGCTCGAAGAGACCGCCGTTTCGGATAATTCGCTCGGCTAAGAGGTCGGCCAGCCGGGAGAGGGGTTCTGTAAAGCTATAGATCTCGAGGCTGTCACGAGCCGCAAAAAAAGTCTCCCCGACCCAACTCTGAAAATGGTCAAGAGCAACTGCAGCCGGGGGGCGGTTAAAAACACTCACCACAAAAGGCTGCCAAAAACGGTCACGCAGAACCCGAGGCTGATTTTTTTGCAGCCAGGCAGCCAGGGTTTTCTGCTCCGAGACAGAATCTGATTGCAGTTTCAAAAGCTGTAGACCCGCTCGAAGCGTCGAAAAAAATTCCTCACCATAGCCGAAAAAGAGAGGTAGAAGGTGGAAGGGTCGAGGCAAGGGGAGAGTAAAAAAATTTTTAACCTGTCCCGAGGCGGTTAACAGGGCCGGCAGACCGGTAGAACGAAGAGGATCGTCGGTCAGCGACTGAAAAAGCTGCAGACTGCTGCTGCAACTGCCGGTTAAAATGTGCTGCCCATTATCCAGTTCGCAATCAAATCCGGGCACGGTCCAGGAAGTCAAGCGACCGCCGGGTTGGGGAGCGACATCGTAGAGCTCAACTGTCAGCTCCCGGTCCTCTAAATTCAACTGGAGCAGATCATCCGCTACTGTCATCCCGGCCAGACCAGCGCCAAGGACAGCTACACGTAGAGACAACTCTGCGGACTCCCCAGCAAAGCTCTCAGACCGCGCCAGAGAAGCTGCGGGGCGGTCCACTTGCTTATCCTCATGTTAGCTCGCGAAGCGACAAAGTCGACGTCATATAGGCGCGCCAGGTAAAGACTGTAAGCAGCATTCATCAGTGCCAGGGTGAAGCGACGCCGGCCACTGAGGCTGTTTAAGAGTTTGATTGCCTCGTTATAGCTCTGTTCAGCTTCGCTGGCCAGCTCGGCGAGAGCACTACGATACCCTTCCGTCATCTCGTCGTTCTGCCAGGCTTCGAGGGCATTGTAACGTTTCAACAGCGAGACGGGAAGATAACAACGGTCGCGCTCCCGATCTTCAGAGATGTCCCGTAATATGTTGGTTAGTTGAAAAGCATGAGCCATTTTTTTGCCAAGCTGTCGCTGCTGCTCACCGGTAACGTCAAAAATATGCAGCATCGAGAGACCAACCGTCCCGGCAACCCGATAAGTATACTGACGCAATTCTTCAGAATCAGCAATACGAACTGAGCCAAGATCACTTTCCGCCCCTTTTATGAGATCATAAAAATATTTTTCAGGCAGCTCGTATTGACTCTGCAGCCAGTGAACGCCGGTCCAAAGTTCTCCCTCCTCATCACCTGCCAGTCCACTGCGAAGCTGCTCAAGCAGCTCGCGGCTCCTTTCTTCTTTGCGGGGCTCATCAACTGCATCGTCAACCCGGCGACAGAAATAATAGAGCACATGGAGAGCATCGCGGTCCTCGGGCGGCAAAAAACGGAGAGCAAAATGAAAAGTGCTATCCGCCTCGAGACTGCGGCGACGACACTCAACAAGTGCCTCCTGGAGTTCAGTTGGGCGATCAGAATTATCCGGCAAGACAGGCCCACGCTCCTTGCAAGAAAAGGACAAACTTATCGCTTCGGTTTAAAGTGTGACGGCGGCTAAAAACATCGTAACCGGCAGCCTCGATTTTATCCAGAACTTTCCAACCACCGGCATTAAATAACTGGACCGCCAGAGATAAAGGAAAATTAAGATGATCAACCAGATTCCAGCCGAGCCGCAACCAGTCCCTGGTGCGCTCAATTTCAAAGGCCATCAGTTTAATAAAAGAGTCGGTCACTTCTCCCGCCTGCAGCTCCTCCCGACGGACCCCAAAACGCTGACGATCCTGCCGGGGCAGATAAATACGTCCCAGTTCAAAATCAATCGGAACATCGGCCCAGAAGTTAACAAGCTGCAGCGCAATCGAAGTGGCGTCGGCGTAGTGTTCAGTTAAATCGCTGCGTGCCTCAAAACAGTCGAGTACGAGCCGCCCGACGGGAGCGGCGCTTCGGCGACTGTAATCAATCAGTTCGGTAAAAGATTCGTATTCTTTTTTTCGCTGGTCCTGGCGGAAAGCGGAAATTAAATCGTAAAATGGCTGGGCCTCGAGGTGGCGGCGGTCGACCGTCTCCTGCAGGGCGAGAAAAACGGGGTGGGGAGGTGGTGAGCCAGCAAAACTAGCGTCTAACATAGCTTCAAATTTATCCAGATCAGATAATATTTCGGCGGCCGGTAAATCCCGGTCGGCGAGATCGTCCACCCAGCGACAGTAGGCGTAAATATTGGCGAGGTCCTGGCGCAACTTAGAATTAAGCAGGGGCAGGACTACGGTAAAATTTTCGTAGTGACTGGAAGCCAGCCGGCGACAGTGCTGCCTTGCCGCATCAATGTCTTCAACTTCTAAATCAAGGGAGCGGCAGTCAATCACCGTCCAGCTCCCAGAGCTTTTCAAACTCCTCAGAGCTTACTTCTTCTGCTTCCTCGCGAACAAGCTCCATTGTCCAGTCAACCTCCAACCGATCGTAATCACCACTTTCGGGGACGTGGGTGACAAAACGGCGGACAAGTAATGAGTCGTCACTGATCTCACACTCGTAAAGGCTAATTGCCTCTCCTAAATCGGGGATTTCCTGGACGTGTCGAAAGTATTTCAGTTGCTCATCATTCATCATCTTCTTTGGCCTCCTGCCGCTCACGGACAGCTACGGCGACATCGGTTATGCTTTGATTTTCCATAACTCGCATTACTTTAACCCCCTGGGTGGGGCGACCAATGCGACTGACTTCATCAGCCTCCATTCGTAGGATGATACCACGGTCGGAAATACAGATCAGCTCGTCGTCAGGAGCGACAGAACGAATTGTAACCACCTCGCCGGTGCGCTCCTTGTTTTTGAGGTTAACCAGGCCCTTGCCACCGCGGGTCTGGGGACGGTAATCATCAAAGGCTGTGCGTTTACCATAACCGTTTTCACAGACAGTTAACAGCTCTTTGCCGGACTGAACGGGGGCAACGCCGACGACCCGATCTCCGGCCTCCAGGTCAATTCCTTTGACCCCCTGAGTGCCGCGACCGGTGGAGCGAATTTCATCTTCCGAAAAACGAATCGCGTAACCAGCGGCGCTGGCCAGCAGCAGATCATCGCTACCACTTGAGCGACAGACGGAGACCAGGGCGTCGTCTTCTGTCAAATCGATCCCGATAATCCCACCTTTGCGGGGACGACTGTAGGCTTCCAGGTCAGTCTTTTTTACCCTGCCTCCGGCAGTGGCCATGACCAGGTAACCCTTGTTTAATTCGGCCACAGGAATCATGGCCATGACTTCCTCGTCAGGCTGGATGTCAATCAGATTAATTATTGGAGTGCCCCGGGTGCGACGACCTCCTTCAGGGATATCGTAGCCCTTGAGCCAGTAACATATACCGCGGGATGTAAAGACAAGCAGGTAGTCGTGTGTGTAGGCGGAGAAAACTCGGCTAATGTAGTCGCCTTCCTTGGGATCGGCACCGTATATACCGCGACCACCGCGACGCTGGAGACGAAATTTTTGCGGGTCGGTCCGTTTAATATACCCCTGGTCAGATAAGGTAAAGATAGCTGGTTTGTCGGCAATTAAATCTTCTTTTGTCACGTCAAGCGGCTGATCGCTGAAGGCAGTGCGCCGGTCGTCGCCGTAATCATCATCCAGCGCAGTAAGTTCCTCGCTGATAATCTCTTTAACCCGAACGTCGTCCCCCAGGATCTCCTCATAATCTTCGATATCGGCAAGCAGCTGCTTGTGCTCGCTCTCAACTTTACCAGCTTCGAGCGAAGTAAGGCGCTGCAACTGCATCCGTAGTATTGCCGTGGCCTGCTCCTCCGTAATCTCAAAAGTCGCTTGAAGCTTTTCACCGGCCGCTTCAGGACCCTCGGACTGTTTAATAATTTTTACTACCTCATCAATGTTGGCGATTGCAATTAAATATCCCTCTAAAATATGTGCCCGGCGGCGCGCTTTTTCGAGCCGGTAGCGGGTGCGCCGACGAATAACGTTAAAACGATGGTCAATGAAGTGATCAATTATCTGCTTGAGATTTAAAACTATCGGCTCGCCGTCAACAAGTGCCAGCAACTGGGCGCCGAAAGTATGTTCAAGCCGTGTGTATTTAAAGAGCTGATTACGAACTACCTGGGGATTAGCGCCCCGCTTGAGTTCCACGACAACCCTGATTCCCCGGCGGTCGGACTCATCTCGCACGTCACTTATTCCTTCAATTTTCTCGGCTTTCACCCGATCGGCAATTTTTTCAATCATCTTCGCCTTGTTAACCCCGTAGGGGATCTCGGTGATGATTATTCTATCCGATTGACCACCTTCTCGCTCTACTACTTCAACAACACCGCGCATAATAATCTTTCCGCGACCCGTCTCATACATCTCCCGGAGACCTTTTTTAGAACAGATAAGACCGCCAGTCGGAAAGTCGGGGCCGGGCAAATAATCCATCAACTGCTCGATCGAGCAGTCCGGATTTTTCAGCTGGTAATCGACAGCGGATATCACCTCGCTGAGGTTGTGAGGAGGAATGTTAGTTGCCATCCCGACAGCTATTCCCGAGGAACCGTTAACCAGCAAGTTGGGCAGACGGGCCGGCAGCACTTCCGGCTCCTGCATGGACTCGTCAAAGTTGGGCCGAAACTCCACCGTTTCTTCATCAATGTTGGCCAGCATTTCATCAGCAATCTCAGCCAGCCGGGCCTCCGTGTAACGCATGGCGGCCGGATTATCGCCGTCGATACTGCCAAAGTTTCCCTGCCCGTCAACCAGCGGGTAACGGAGAGAAAAATCCTGGGCCATACGGACCAGGGTGTCGTAGACGGCGCTATCACCGTGGGGATGAAATTTCCCCAGCACTTCGCCAACTATCCGAGCACTTTTCTTGTGCGGCCGGTTGTGGTAAAGGCTGAGTTCGTTCATCGCGTAAAGTATTCGTCGGTGGACGGGTTTCAAGCCGTCACGCACGTCGGGCAGAGCCCGACCGACAATGACGCTCATGGCGTAATCTATGTAGGAGTTCTTAATTTCTTCCTCAACGTAAGCGGTCTCAACTCGACCGCCGCCGGCCTGGTCTGCATCAACTGTCATTGGCTATCCCTCAGACGTCTAAATTAGTAACTTCGTTTGCATATTTTTCAATAAATTCTCGGCGCGGCTGAACATCATCGCCCATCAATGTCGTGAACAGCTCGTCCGCTTCCACGGCATCCTCAAGCCGCACCTGTTTCAAAACCCGTTTCTCGGGGTCAATAGTCGTGTCTAAAAGCTGCTCAGGATTCATCTCACCCAGACCCTTGTAACGCTGGACCGTCGGTTTCCCACTGAACTGATCTAAAGTCTCAGCGAGCTGTTTCTCCTTATAAACGTATTGAATTCGACCGTTTTTGGCGACCCGGTAGAGGGGCGGCTGGGCTATATAGAGATGACCTTCTTCAATCAAATCGCGCAGATAGCGAAAGTAAAGGGTAAGCAGAAGGGTTCGAATGTGGGCGCCGTCGACGTCGGCGTCAGTCATTATAATTATCTTGTGATAACGAAGCCGGGAGAGGTCAAACTCCTCTTCACCAATCCCGGTGCCCAGGGCGGTAATCATCGCCTGAATCTCATCGTTGTCCAGGATACGATTAATTCTGGCCTTCTCGACGTTAAGTATTTTTCCTTTCAGTGGTAAGATAGCCTGAAACTCCCGGTTTCTACCCTGTTTGGCGCTACCACCGGCCGAGTCCCCCTCAACAATAAATAACTCGCACTGCTCGGGATCACGGCTGGAACAATCGGCCAGTTTACCGGGCAGAGAAGTCGACTGCAGCACTGATTTACGTCGTGTTAACTTTTTGGCCTTTTTAGCGGCGCGGCGGGCTTCGGCGGCCGCCCTGGCCTTCTTGACAATTTTTTTGGCGACACCGGGATGCTCGTTAAGATATATTTCCAGTCGATTGCTGACCACTGATTCGACGGCACCGCGAGCTTCACTGTTACCCAGCTTCGTCTTTGTCTGGCCTTCAAATTGCGGCTCAGGAATCAGGACACTGAGTATGGCCGTAAGCCCCTCGCGGATGTCTTCACCTTTTAAGCTCTCGTCGTCAAGAAGATTGTTAGCCTCGGCGTAACGATTGACCACCCTGGTCAAAGCCGTTTTTAAACCGGTAAGATGGGTACCGCCCTCGTGGGTATTTATATTGTTAGCGAAAGCGAAAATACGATCCTTAAAAGAATCAACCGAATACTGGAAGGCTAGCTTAACATTGATCCCATCGACATCATCTTCAAAAAATATTATTTCCTCGTGCAGGGGATCAAAATTTCTGTTCAGATACTCTACAAACTCGCTGATCCCTCGCTCGTAGTAAAAATTTGCCTCAGTATCGTCCAGCTCGCTGCGGTAAGAAATTCGCAGACCGCTGTTAAGATATGCAATTTCTCGAAACTTCTTAACTAACGTGTCGGAGTTGAACTGCAGAGTTTCAAAGACATCAGGATTGGGCTTGAAGCGAATCGTGGTTCCCCGGTTTTTCGAGCTACCGGCTACTTCCAGGGGAGCAACAGGATGACCCTCTTCGAATTTCTGGTAGTATTTTTTACCGTTTTTCTCCACCGTTACCTCCAGCTCGCTGGAAAGGGCATTGACCACCGAAACCCCGACGCCGTGCAAACCACCGCTAATTTCGTAAGAACTGGAGTCAAATTTACCCCCGGCGTGCAAACGTGTCATTACCACTTCAACGCCGGAGACACCATACTTGGGATGCTCGTCGACAGGCACACCACGACCGTTGTCTGAGACGGTAACGTAATTTTCTTCATCAATGACCACTTCAATATTGTCACAGTAGCCGGCCATCGCCTCGTCAATGCTGTTATCAATAACTTCGTAAACCAGGTGGTGCAGACCCCGCTGATCGGTGGAACCGATATACATTCCGGGGCGTTTCTTAACTGCTTCCAGACCTTCGAGAACTTTTATTTTATCGGAAGCATACTCTGTCTTAGCCATTCAAATCAGTCCGATTTGCAAGTGATGTTTTTATTAAAAAAATGCGGGTCGTTCCTCGCCCCTATTGCGCCCACAATTGTACACGTACGCGCGAGGAATGTCCAGCTATCTCCGCTAATTTACAAAACCTACCGAACCCCCGTCATTGCCGGGCTTGACCCGGCAATCCATTTTGAAGTTACCATAGATTCCGGGTCTAAGTTCCCGAGCACTCAATCAAATTTTAAAAACAATCTCTTCCTTTTTGGTGTTACTTATCCATAGTGCTTGCGACTGGGTGCTCGGTCACTTCGCCCGGAATGACGTCGGTAGGTTCTGACTAATTTACAACTCTTATCTCTTTTACAAGCTGGTAACCGAAATGATTGTTTATTGCCTTTTTAACGTTACGTTTCATCATATCCGCCTGGTGGCTCCAGCCGGGGTCAGAGGCCCGAAGCAGCAGCCGACCATTTTCTATCTTTATCACTTCCACATGAGCGGAAAACAGACCTCCAACAATCTCATCCCAGTCCGTTTTTAAACGGGCAATGTCCACTTTTTCTTTCATATCTTTCGCCGCTAAAATCTCTTCCAGAACTTCACCCAGTTTATCGACCATTAGAAGCCCCCAGGGTTATGAGCTGTTGCACTTTTACTTCCGGCGACATTTTGACGCCACTACAGAAAAACTGATAATTTAGCTGTTCATTCCTGGTCAGCACCTTTTTCTGGTGGCGAACGTCCAACTCAGCGCTGAAGTCATCGACGAGCAGAGTTGGACGCCGGCCGGTCTTTTCTTCCAGGAACCGACCTTCAACAAATTTCAGAGCGGCAAGAATTAATTTTAACTCACCGCGCGAGGCAAACTCTTTCAGTTCGCGACCGGCATCATCGACCAGCCTCCAGTCGTCACGCTGCAGGCCAATAGTCGTATAATTGCGACGTAAAGCTTTCTGTCGTTCCCGTTCAAACTGGCGCTGAATGTTATTTTTCTCTAACCCGGCGTCATAAGCTAAGCTGAGGTTGGGCAGCAGATCGCCTGCTAAAAATTCCTGCTCCTCAATTAGCCGCTCCTCAAGCCAGGACAGGAGCTGTTCACGTTTTTTGCGAATTATAGCGGCGGCTGAAGCCAGACGCTGTTCGTATTGAGTCAATAAGACCTCGTCCGGTTGCTGCTGTTTTAACAGTGAGTTGCGCTGCTGCAGCGCCTCCTTATAACTCTTGAGGTTATCAAGATATTTAAGTGAAGTTTGTCCGAGCAGACTGTTCATAAACTCACGTCGTCGAGACGGCGAACCGGTGAGCAGGCGAGTCAACTCGGGATAATTAAGAACGGTGGGAAAAAGGCCCTGAAGCCGGGATAGTTGATCAAGCTGATCAGCGTCAACCAAAACCTGTTTGTGACGGTTTCCTGACGGAGAATTCTGATAACGAATAGCAATACTCTCCACCGGAGCAGATTCCAGTTCCCCGCGAACGGTGAAGTTATTCTGTCCCCATTTTATTACTTCGTGGTCGTAACGCGAGCGATAGCTCCGACCAACAGAGAGGTAACGTATTGCCTCTAAAATAGCCGTCTTTCCGCTGCCGTTGCTTCCCGTGATCGCGTTCGAGCCGGAGGTAAAGACTACCTCTTTATAATCATGGTTACGAAACTGAGATAGGTAGAGCTTACGTAGGGGCACAAGGTAGCGGGTCAGGTGAGCCGCATCGGCATGACAATATACAGGTAATCCTCGGCGGTCAGCGGTCGAAAAGTTCCGGGGCTGTCGGCCGAAATTAAATCCAGGTGAATCTGGTCGTCACGAATATGCTTTAGCACCTCAGCAAGGTAATCGCCATTAAAGGCAATTTCCAGCTCTTCACCGCCTTCTATGTTCAACCTCTCCTCACCCTGACCTTCTTCTGTATTTTCTGCTTTCACTGTCAACTCGCTGGGCGAAAAGGCGAGTATCAGGCGACGTGTCTTTTCATCGGCAACCAGCGAAACCCGTTTTACCGCATCAAGCAGACGATTACAATCTATTGTTGTCCGATTTTCGTAATCCTCCGGTATAACCCGGTGGTAATCGGGAAAATCCTCATCAATCAGGCGACTGACAAGTCGGGAATCATTAAAGATAAACTCGGTCAGATTGCCGTCGCTTACCACCTGAACTTCACCCTCGTCCGGTAAAATTTTAACCAGTTCCTTAATGGCGCCTACAGGGACCAGAATTGATCCCTCCGCCTCCGGCGTCGAGTCGCCATATTCAAGCTTATGCAGGGCAAGTCGATGTGAATCAGTCGCAACTACAGTCAACTCGTCCTCGCCGAGATCAAATAGAACCCCACCAAGATAACCACGGGTGGCATCGGTCGAGGCGGCAAACTGGGTGTTTCGCAGCATGTCTATCAACTTGTCACAGGGAAGTTTAAAGTCAAGCTCGAGATTATCAGCCTCGGGTTCGGGGAGACCGGGAAACTCGTCGCTGGGTAGAGCAGGTAGAAGGAACTCTGAATTTATTTCTTCTACCGTCATCGCCACCTGTTCGTTTTCAGTCAATTTTAGAGAAAATTCTGTATCCCCGGAAGGTAGGGATTGAACCAGGTTTTGAAATTTTCTGGCCGGCACTGAACAACTTCCGTTACTTTCACCGTTAATTTTTGCGGCGGTTTCCAGGGACAACTCAAGATCGGTTGCCTTTAATATAAGATCATTTCCCTCGACTTCAATTAGAACATGCTCAAGAACTGGTAAACTGCTTGAAGATGTCACCGCACCACTGATTTTTGTTAGTGCTTCCTCAAGTGTTGCTCTGGTTGCTAAAAATTCCATTTTTCTCCTCCTTTTACTACTTACTTCTAATTTATTTATATAAACAGCAGCAGTAGTAGTACCTGTGGATTAGTGGATAAAACGTATAAGTAGCGTCATTTAGGATTAATTCCTGTTAATAAAATATCAACACCAGTGGGGATAAAAGTGGCTGATTGTTAAAAAGCTACCCGGGGTAGCAACTTTTCCACGTTTATCCCCAGTCTGCTAACAGTGGTTTTACACGTACTTTAAACAGCAAAAAAAACGGGCAAATTCAGCACTATTAAGACACTGATTACAGGTTCATATTTTTACTGATCGGAGCTTATTCAGTTTTTTAGTACTTCCCGCCGCCGGCTAAAAAAATAGCCGGTACAAGTTGGTAGAGCCGTTAACCATTAAATTGTAGTTTTTAAAATTACATTGCGCAAGTGGAATGCAACCTGTTACAGTAAAAAATAGTTATCAGCGGGGGGATATGAAGCAGACACCTGAATTAAAGTAGAGATTTAATTTTCTCCAGGTGGGATTTAATCTCCAGATTATCGTTTTCAAGTTCATCAGAAATTTTATTTTCACCGTGGATAACGGTGGAGTGGTCACGACCACCAAAAGCCTCTCCAATATCGGCGTAAGAGCTGTCCGTGAGCTCTCGACATAGAAACATCGCTATCTGCCGGGGGAGAGCAATGACCTTGGTTCGTTTTTTGGATTTCAAGTCAGCGATTGAGACGCTGAAGTGTTCGGCGACCGCTTTTTGTATGTTGTCGATAGTAACAACCTCGGTTTTTAACCGCTGTTCGGCCTGCATAAAACTGGAAAGCCTTGATTTAATCATGTTTGGCGTAATCTCTTCGTCAGAGAAGGAACTCATTATGGTGAGCTGATTCAAACTGCCTTCCAGCGCCCGCACGTTGTTAGTAACGTTTTCAGCAATTGTCTGGATTATCTCGTCGGAGAGAGCAATCCCCGCCTGATCGGCTTTATTTCTAAGAATAGCAACCCGTGTTTCGTAATCAGGGGGTTGAATGTCGACGATAAAACCCATTTCAAATCGATTACGGAGCCTTTCTTCAAGTAAAGAAATTTCCTGGGGCGGGCGGTCACTGCAGAGGGCAATGCCTTTGCCGCTCTCGTAGAGGGCGTTGAAGGTGTGGAAAAACTCCTCCTGGGCTCTCTCTGTCTGGGCAAAAAATTGGACGTCGTCGACCAGGAGCAGGTCAATGTTGCGGTACCGATACTTAAATTCCTTGCGGTTGTTCTCCTGTATCGCCTGTATTATTTCATTAGTAAATTTTTCTGCCGAAACATATTTTACGGCCGCCTGCTCCCAGAGGTCGTTTACCCGGTGGCCGATAGCCTGGAGAAGATGGGTCTTTCCCAGTCCGACGTCGCCGTGCAAAAATAGCGGGTTGTAACCTTCGGCCGGATTTTCCGCCACCGCCTGAGCGGCAGAATAAGCATAGTTATTAGAATTACCAACGACAAAATTTTCAAAAGTGTAGGAAGGATTCAGCTGTCTTTTTTTAGCAAATGGGAAAACCTTCTTATCATTTTGTGATTTTTCATTTTGACTTGCAGAAGTGGGTTCAGGCTGCGATACAGGGTCACTTATTGATTTTTGACTCTTGTTGTCCACGATAATTTTATAGTCTTTATTCGGACCAAAAGCTTGCGCAAAACTTTCTTCAAAAGCCTGGCGGTGTTTTTCCAGCAGCCAGTCTCTATGGAAGTCCTGGGGTGTTTTCATTTCTACCTGACCGTTGTTAATACCGGTCAACTCCAGCATACTTCCAAAGACCTGGAACTGTCGGGCTCCAATACGCTCACGAAAAATATCTAAGAAATTCTCCCAGCTTTTATTAACCTTTTGACTCTGGTTCTGATAAGAATTATTTTTTTCCGATAAGGCCAAGATTATCACTCCGCTTAAGTTATCAACAAGTTATCCACAACCGGCAGTAGTAAAGCTGCCAACTTTGCACCAATTTATCGTATAGGAATTTTAGAAAACAGAATATCCATTTCGGACTAAATTCCCAAAAAAATGCTAAAAATACCTTATTTTAGGTATTTTTTAGAAAATCCACCCCCGGCAAAAAATATTGATGAGACAATTATTAACATTATGAATAGATTAATTCTCGCTGTGTTAATAGCTGTATAAATAGGGCTGACTTATCCACAATTAATTAACATCTGTAGGATGAATGTTATATCCTGAACTCCCGTCTTGAGTGGTAAAAATATATCGGATTCTCAACCCCCGGTCAAGAAGAAAAAACACCCCCGATTTCTAAACCGCTGAGTGGTCCGTATTGTGGTTTGAGATCATATTTATGGATTCCAATTTTTGAAGGGGGGGCTGAGGGTGTAATTTTTGGAACGAAACACTTTAGACTCAATATAAAGAAACTTTCCGTAAATTAATAACTTTTTAGGAGATAAAAATTTTTTAATTAGCTTCCAGGCGTTTAAAAATGATCCAGTTTTTGATGTTGTTTAAAAGTTTTGCTGCAGCCAAAATGTAATATTTACTAAGACCTAAAATAGCTCTATTAAATTAACATAAAAGAAACATAAAAACACAAATTGAAAATAACAAAATTGTCGTCTGTTTATTATTTTGGGTCGAAAAAGAGGGAGGTGAAGTTTCTATTTATAGTTTTGGTCAGTTTCTCAGAATCAAGGGTTTTTAGCTGCGCAAGTTTTGCAATCGTATGTTTAACAAAGTCAGGACGGTTCTGAGCGCCCCGTTTCGGCTGTGGGGCCAGGTAAGGTGAATCTGTCTCGGAGAGAATTTTATCGGTGGGAACGTGGCGGGCAGCCGCTTCCAGCGCGGGGTTGTTTCCGAAGGTAAGGTTGCCGGCGAATGAACAGTAAAAACCGAAATCGAGCGCATTTTTAGCATTTTCGGAGTTGCCGGAAAAGCAGTGGAAGACGCCGCGAAATTCTTTTCGTCCGGTTGCCGCCAGTATTTCAAAAATATCTTTGAAGGCGTCGTTACCGTCAGCGCTGGGTCGGACGTGCAGGATTAGTGGTAAGTTTATGTCGTCGGCCAGCTCGATGAACTGCCGGCTCAATTTTTTCTGGTCTTCCCGCGGGCTATTTTCATAAAAATAATCCAGTCCTGTCTCGCCGAGCGCAATTAATTTATCCTCTCCGCTTATCGATTCAAACCAGGCCATTTCTTTTTCAGTTAACGGGCGGGCTTCGTGGGGGTGAAGACCCGCAGCAGCGTAGAGGTAGTCAAATTGTTCAGCCAGCCGCAGAGCTTCTTCGCTGGTTTTGCGGTCAACTCCAACGACTAAGACGGCTTCCATTTTCTGCTGTAGTTGTTCGAGCAGAGGGATTAAATCGGCACCGTAATACTGTTCAAAGAGATGAGCGTGACTATCTATCAAGCTTCGTCAATCCGTGGGAACAGTGGTTCACCGCGGGTTACCTTTTCGCCACCATTTAGCTCTCCCCAGCGTCGTGTTTTCAAGTTGTCTTCCTGGTCGACATCCAGCCTACTTCTTATTTCATTGGCAGTTTCTGGCATTACCGGTTCGATCAGGTAGGCGATCTCATTCAGGGCCTCGCAGAGCTGGTAGAGGATCGCCTCTATTTGCTCTTTGTCCTGCTCCCGGTCAAGTTTCCAGGGGGCTTCCTCCTGCAGCCAGCGGTTAGTTTTTGAGGCAAAGAGCATCACCTCTTTCAAGGCCCGGTCAAATTTTACGTCTTTCATTAATTCAATGTAGCGTTGCCGGTGCTGAGCTGCAAAATCCCCGGGCTTCTGGAGGTTGTTCCCTAATTCAGCCGGTTCAGGAATAACGCCGCCGGCGAATTTTTCCACCAGGGATAGCGAGCGATTGACCAGGTTACCAAGGTTGTTGGCCAGGTCGCCGTTTATCAGTTCAATCAGACCTTCGTCGGACATTACGCCGTCTTCGCCGAAAGGAATGCGCCGCAGCAGAAAATATCGCAGGGCATCCCGGCCGAACTGGTTGGCCAGCTCCCGCGGGTCAACGACATTGCCTTTTGACTTGGAAATTTTATCTCCTTCTAAAGTCCACCAACCGTGAGCCTGTATCCTTTTCGGCAGCTTGACGCCAAGAGCCATCAGCATACAGGGCCAGATCACGGCGTGAAATCTAAGGATATCCTTGCCGATAAACTGGACTTCGGGCGGCCACCACTTATTAAATTTTGGCTGCGGATATCCGATACCGCTCAAGTAGTTAAGCAGGGCGTCAAACCAGACGTAGACGACGTGGTCTTCGTCGAAGGGAACCGTAATACCCCAGTCGAACTTTGTCCGGCTGACACTGAGGTCCTGGACGCCCTCGTCAAGCAGACTGACGACTTCGTTGTAGCGACTTTCTGGTCTGACAAACTCGGGGTTGGCTTGTAGATGATCGTGCAGGTCGGGCAGGTATTTAGTAAGCCGAAAGAAGTAGCTGTCTTCGCTGATATATTCGACCTGGCGGTGACACTCCGGGCAGTTGCCCTGGTCATCTAATTTATTCTCGGACCAGTAGGTCTCACAGTGGACGCAATAAGGTCCCTCGTAGGTATCGAGATAGATGTCTCCCTGGTCGTAGAGCTGCTGGAAGACGTGCTGGACCGCTTCGACGTGTTGTTCGTCTGTGGTGCGGATAAATCCGTCGTGAGATAGCTTCAGATCCTGCCAGAGCTGGCGAAATGTTTTCACAACTTCGTCCACAAATTCCTGCGGTTTTTTATCTTCCTCGGTAGCGGTTCTACCCACTTTCTCGCCGTGCTCGTCAGTGCCGGTCAGAAAAAATACCTCGTCGCCCATTGCCCGGTAGAAACGAGCCAGCGAGTCCGTGGCCAGGTTTGTGTATGCGTGTCCGATGTGTGGTTCGGCGTTAACATAATAAATCGGGGTGGTCAGATAACGTTTAACCATTGTTGATTCTCCTCGGGATAATAGATTTCTTCCAGTATTGAATTTACTACTAACAGCGGTTGCCCGCCCTGCTCGAGTTCACTCAGTCGCTCCAGTATATCGGGGAGCAACCGGTAAGTAAGATTACGCTCTTCAATAATTTTTTCATAGCCGTCCCCCAGTTCAGATCCAGTGTATCCCTGGTGCACGCAAGAGAGGAGGAAACTTAAAAACTTTCTCGCTTTCTTGCGACTCCAGCTTATTTTATCAGAAGTTGTTTCACCCGTCAGGAGTTGCTGCCAGCGTTGCATTTCCTGTCTGTCTGGGGCGGCCTCGTCCCAGAAGTTGCCGAGCGCTTCCTCGGGTGATTGCGGCCGCTGTTTGAAAAGCGGGAATCGAATCCACTGACAGCGGGAACGAATAGTTGCCAGGCACTGCCAGCGCGAGCGGGCCGTGAGCACGAATACCGTCTCGCCGGGCGGCTCCTCTAATACCTTCAACAGGGCATTGGAGGCGCCGTCGGTCAGGCGGCTGATGTCGTTGAGCCAGAAGTAAAGTCGTTTTCCCCGTGCCGGGGTTAGATCCGCCCTCCGAATAATTTTTTCTCGTACTTTTTTCACCGTGATCTTCTCGTTCTGTTCGTTTAGAGCCAGTAGATCGGGATGAACTTTCTCTTCGATCTGCTTACACTCGCGGCAGTCGCCGCAGGGAGACTGCTCAGAATCACAGGCTAAAAGTTGAAAAAAGTAAAGCACAGGATCCTGGTATTTTCCCGCCGGTAGGCCGTAGAAAAGGTAAGCGTGGGCCAGTCTCCTCTTGTCATAGGCATTTTGCAGGGCGTCGGGTAGCTTCAAGGCGCCGGCTCCTTTATTGCGCTTACCAGGTCAATCACAAGGCCCTTGATTTGATCGACGTGGCCGGCCACGTCAATATTTTCTTCCTGCCGACTTACAAGTGCCTCCGTTAACTTGTCCATACGCTCGTCTATCTTTTCCACAATCCGGTGTTTTTTTTCATCGTTTTTTTGTAGATCGGAGAGTGACAGGGAGCGTTTGCCTCGTTTCACTTCTACTTTTCGCGACAGCTTTAAAGCCTTTTTCATGAAGGAGGCCATCGCCTGCTTGTAGCGGTGAGCATTTTCTGGCGTCTGGTTTTCTTTTAACTGTTCGCCTCGCTCGGTGACCTCCTCAACCAGTTCCTGGACCTCCATGTCCAGCAGCTCAAATTCTCGTTTTTTAATCGTCTTTTTGAAATCTTCGGCCTCTTCACCGGGTGCGGCTGTGGCTCCGGCTTCCCCGCCTTCGGTTGTTTTAAAACCACTTAGTGAGTCCTTTAGCTGTTTATCCAGGGCCTTGTTAATTTGCAAACTAATCCAGCGCCTCCACCGTTATTTTTTCAATTTTTTCCTGCACAGCTTCAATTGAGTTGTTTAAGTCCAGCAGGTGACAGCGGTTTTTATGTTTATTTGCCAGTTTTCGGTAACCTTCTCTTACGGTTTGATGAAACTCCAGGTTTTCCTGTTCGATCCGGTCACCGGTATCCTCGTTCCACTTAGCCCGGGAGCTGTTGCGGGCTTTCTTCAAACCGTCTTCGATCGCTATGTCCATGATAAAAGTAAGATCCGGCATCAGCCCCTCGGTCGCAAACTGGTTCAGCGATTCGACTTTATTTTCTCCCAGCCCCCGGGCCATCCCCTGGTAGACCACCGAGGCGTCGGCAAAACGGTCACAGATTACGATTTTGTCCGCTTCCAGTGCCGGTTTTATTCGTTCGGCAATATGCTGGGCCCGGGCAGCTTCATAGAGCAGAAGTTCAGTGCGTTCATTCATAATATTATGAGAGGGGTCGAGCAGTATCTCGCGAATGTTTTCGCTCAGAGGCGTCCCCCCGGGCTCACGGGTAAGGTCCACTTCGTAGCCCTTCTTTTGCAGGTATTCTTTTAATAAATTTGCGTGTGTTGTTTTCCCGGATCCTTCCGGGCCTTCAAAGGTTATAAACAATTGCTTTCACTCCAGTCACAATTTTAAATTTGACCTGCTGTCGTAGTTTATCGAACGGTTAACTATTTTAACAAAAATATGAGGTAATAGTCGATTAAGATAGGGCCGGGTGCTCGCCCCAGCGGTAATATTCATACCAGGTCCAGACGAGCAGGAAGCGCAGCAGGTAACCGATCAGGAAGGCGGCATAGATTGCTCGCAGTCCCATCTCCATCCAGCCGCCCAGCAAAGCGGCCAGAATCAGCAGCGTCCCTTTACCGGCGACTGCCGAGAGCATTGGCACGGCGGTGTGACCTGCCCCTTCGAGGGCTCCTTCCAGCGAGTGATAGATGCAGAAACAGAGAATAACCAGTCCGCCTACAGTTATGAACTCGGAGGCTATCTGCAAAGTGGGTTGTTCGCGAATAAATAAAAAAGCGATCGGATGACGGAACAGCACCAACCCCAGGGCTATCGGTCCCGAGACCAGCAGCGACAACTTAACCGCCTCCCAGCCCTGGGCGGCCGCCTGGCGGGGTTCGTCGCCTCCCAGGTGATAGCCGCTGTAAGCCCCGGCGGCTTCGGCAATCCCCCAGTTGGGCATCATGGCCAGCATCTGGACACGAAAAGCAATTTGATAGGCGGCGACTGCCTCTGTCCCAAACCAGAGCAGGATGGCATTAAGCGGCAGGTTACCGATCGCGTCGACGCTGCCATTCAAAACCCGGGGAATTCCGATCCGGATAATTTTCAAACCTTCCTTAACTTTTTTCAAATCAGTGAAATTAAAGTTGAGCCGGTAATTGGTAAAGGCGAGCAGCCAAAAACAGGAGAGCCCGGCCAGCGTGTTGCCGATAAAAGTTCCCCAGGCGGCGCCGGCGACGTCTAAAGCCGGCAGTCCGAAGAGACCAAAGACAAGCACGAGGGTGGCAAAGATATTTATGAGCGTGGTCACTGAGCCGATGATAGCGGGGGTGATTGAGTCCTGTGAGCCGGTCATGCCCCGGAAACAGACCAGGTAGA
>CAZMIT010000020.1:0-21538 GCA_964566495.1 uncultured bacterium
ATGGGGGTTCTGCCCCTGCAATTTAAGGAAGGGGAAGATCGAAACAGTTTAGGCCTGAGTGGACGGGAAACCTTCAGTATAAAAGGGCTGGAAGAGCTGTCCCCGGGGGGCTTATTAACTGTTCAGGCAAAAACTGATGAGGGAGATAAGTTTGAATTTGAAGTTCTTAACCGTCTCGACACCGAAGTTGAGTTGAATTATTTTAGGAATGGCGGTATATTACCTTACGTTCTGCGTGATTTTCTGACGAGCAGCGAGTGAGTTTGAGCAATTGCTCAAGTTAGAAAATCTCCTGTTTTATTCGTGCACTCAATCGAGAGTGTACCGCCAAACTTTAGTTTGTAATGAAATAAGCTTCCAAAAATATTTTTTACAGGGAGAAGAAAATGAAAGTAGATAACGTTGATTTAAGTCCTCAGATGGAAAATTACGTGAAAGCAATTGCCCTACTGGCCGAACAGAATAAAGTTGTTCGAGTAAAAGAAATAAGCGAGCACCTGGATGTCAGTACTCCCAGCGTTTCGTCGGCGCTTGACGTGCTCAACGAGGCGGGGCTGGTGGAACATGAAAAATACAGCTACGTTGACTTCACAGAAAAAGGACAGAAAGTTGCCGAGGGAATTCAGAGGCGTTACCAGGTATTTTTTGACCTGCTGGTTGACATTTTGAAGATTGATCCTGAAGTTGCTCGTCAGGATGCCTGCGAGCTCGAACACGCGGTCAGCACTGAAACACTTGAGAAGTTGGCAAGTTTCGTTGAATTTGTTAAAAACTGTCCCGAAAACCAGCAACCTCGCTGGCTGGATGGTTTCCACGAGTATTACAACACCGGCGAGTGCGCCTCCCAGGATTAATTCCGACTACCTCGTTAATTACAAAACTTCTCGCGTGCCTTTTGCAATTCTTTCGTGCTCTCCAGTAATTTATCCAGGCTCTCAAATACACCCATGTTGGTTATGTAGGTGTCTATTAAGTGTCCCGGCACGCTCTCAAATATGGGGTGGTTTCGCTTAAGTTTTTCTGGGAGAACCTCTGGCGAGGGGAACCGAGGGACCTCAGACAGTACCTCGCCGTCCGCCAGCTTCCAGACGTCGGTTACCACCCGGACCGGGGTCTCCGCCGAGGAGCGCGCCAGCAGGCGTGAACCGGTCTTGTTCACCACTGAACCGTCCTCAAAAAGCACATCTGCCCCCATGTAAAGTGCATCTACCTTGGGTAAAAAATATCCCGCTTCAACATCGTAAGCAAAGGTGACGTCGATCTCCTCAGTTAAGTCTTCTGCCAGATCAATTCCCTCCCCGCCAGGGTAGGAGTGAAGGACAACGGATTTTTCGATATTAGTTGAGTTGAGCATTAATTTTAATACGGTGCTTGAACGGCTAAAGCTCATGACGTCATGGTCGTTCAGGTTTGCTTTTTTAGCAGCGTTAATAATATTTTCATCGGCTTTTTCAAGTCGGGCTCGCAGTTCCCGCAGGGCACTGCAGAAGTTTTTGTCAACATTTTCCATCTTTTGGCCGGAGAAGCGATCCCAGAGGAGGTAGCCAAAATTGGTTACCGCTGCCATTTCTGGACGCAGACTGACAATCTCCCGACAGATTTTTTCTATCGCGCGACTCCCTGGCGATTCGGCTAACTCCAGACACCAGACAAGAAGTTCTTCCAGCAGAAAGGCTGTTATCTCCCTTGAGCCTCGCGACCGGTCTGAAGCGACTTGCTCAAGAATATCTTTTAATTTCTCTTCACCCGGTATTTCATCCAGTGTCTTATTCACTGTTTACACTCCTCCAGACTTCAAGTAGTTTAGGGACTGTCTTTAGCTCTTTTATTTTCTTTGGTTTAACCCATCTGTAGTTGCTGTTCTCCCAGTTTAGATTTATATTTAGTTCGCTGTCTGAAACAGGGGAAAATTTGAAAGGGAAAATTCTGAAACTTAATCCCTTCGGCGCTTCTTTGACTACCTTCAAAACATCTCCGCGTGCATCAAGCTGCAGTTGTTTTCGTTCGATTTTTGTCTCTTCCTCAATTTCTGTGTAGGCTTGCTGAAGTGGCTTATTACCTTCCCGAAAACCGCTTATCCCGGACCAGTAGCCGGCAAATGTGCCAATTTGCTCACTGCGCTGTAAAAGCAAGACTTTGTTTTTACGGACGATAAATGAACTGACGACATCTTTTACTTTTTCTTTCATTTTTTTCCTTCCTCTTAACGGATAGCTCATAAAATTAATGGTACTTGTTTAGCGCCTTCACTGTTATTAGAGGAACGTATGACGTCCCGGAAAACAAATAACGTCCCGGCGATTGATCTAATGACCGTCATTGCGGCCTACGATCCGCAATCCATTTTCTTCACCTCCCTTTTCCCCCTTTTCAAGGGGGGGAAGACAAAGGAGCAGATTCCGGGTCGCGCTCCCTACGGTCGCTTGTTCGGAACGACGACCTGAGCGGCATTTGTGAGTATGCACTACACAGGTACACTTGATGAATGAGCTTACCAGAATCTAATTTTAGCATATATTTCCCAGAAATAGGAACTTCACCACTCGTCTCTAAAACTTGACGCTTCCAGAATCTTTCAACGATTTCGTTATTGGCGGGAACGAATAACGTCCCAAGGAACGAATGACGTCCCAAGGCTTGAAGCGGCCCTCCATCTGAAGTTAGGTATTCGGTTTACGTTAACCGCAGGGCGCCGGGAGCGGGGCGTTTGGGATAACCTCGTAAGACCGGGAAACACGTCAATCTCCTCTCCCCCGGAGGGGGAGGGGAGCTCCGGTAGGTTTTGGCAGAGCAGGGACTGGAATAAAAACCACTCATATTTTTGTTATACTTATGGTAAATTGTAACCAAAGGGAGGAAATAAAAATGCCACAAACTAACACGCAGAAGGATTATTATCAAATTCTTGGAGTCGACGAGGATGCCGGCCAGGAGGAGATTAAGAAGGCTTATCGAAAACTGGCCCAGAAATGGCACCCGGATCGTTCGGACAAACCAAATGCCGAGGAAAAATTTAAAGAGATCGGGGAAGCTTACGCCGTTTTAAGCGACGAAGAGAAAAGACAGCAATACGATCAGTTTCGTAAGTATGGCCAGTCTCCCGGCAGCTCTGGCTTCCAGTTCAATACTGAGGGATTTGATTTCTTTGATCTTTTTCAGCAAGCCACAGGTGCCTCTGGTTCCAAACGCAGGCGCTCTGCTCATGCCGCCGGCGATGCTGATTTTTTCAGCCAAATTTTTGGCGGTAATGGCGGTCGCGCTGGAGCCAGACGGAATTACCAGTGGTCCTCAGCTGGCGGTCCCGGGGCGGGGACCGCCGGCAGGCAGCAGAGGGTCTCGCAAGATGTGGAGATCAAACGACGCATTCCACTTAAACTGGCGCTTCTTGGCGGTAAATTGAAAGTGAAAACTCCCACCGGCGAGGTGGTCAAACTTAAAATTGATTCAGGAACACAGCCTGGCACTAAGAAACGTATACCAGGTAAAGGAGGGCGCGGTCGTGACCTGATAGTCGAGCTTGACGTCAAAATCCCCGAGGACCTCACCACTCGCCAGAAGGAGCTTGTCAAAAAGTACTTCTAAAAGTTTCTCAACTAAACTCTGAATAGTTAATCTGGCATTATAATCAGCCATTCTCATATTCTTACGATCGTAAGAATATGAGAATAAATGAATGTATTTGTTGACGTGTTGGTAGTCTAAACTGTTTCTGGCTGAATACCGATTATTGTTCCGGGGGCCGATTGGTACCGGCCTGAGCTGTCAGGGGAACCAAGTTTTCCCGAACGGGATGGAGAGGTAAAGGGATTTAGCTAGCCAGATGAAAAATAAGTACGCTATACTGGTTGAGGAGGAGATTGATGTGAGCGGGCGGATACAGTTCAACGTGAGCACCAGTAATCGGACTGACGTCATAGATATAACAAACAAGGTAAATCAGAACCTGGGCAAATTAGACTTACAAGGTGGTGTAAACGTCTGGGTCCCCCACACGACCGCCGCCGTAACAGTAAACGAGTCGGCCGACCCCGACGTGATGCGGGACGTAACTGAACAGCTTGCCGACCTGGTTCCCTGGAATAATAATTACCAGCACATGGAAGGCAACTCCGCCGCCCACATCAAGTCTATTTTAACCGACTGTCACCAGTGGCTTCCCGTGCAAAATGGCAAGCTGGACCTCGGGCGCTGGCAGGGAGTATTTTTTCTTGAATGGGACGGCCCACGAACTCGAAAAGTACAGCTTTACCCGGGGTAGTAATTGGTCGATGTTAAAACTATGGTTGTCTTTTGTCCTCCAGAGAAAAAGACCCGGAATCTCGGTATTGGGAGGCCCAGAAGGGGGAAGCTGGACCTTCGCTCGCTCAAAAAATTCTAACTTGTGGTGGTTTTAGTGTTTTGCAAAAAGCTTCTGCACTTATGTTTGATTTGTTTTCTCCTTTTTCTCGTTACAGCTCCAGCTGGGGCAGATGAGTATCCGATTGGTTTTGGAGTCTGGCGGACAATGCAGTATCCGTCTGAAGAAGATTCTATCAGGGGAGTTCGTTTCAACTTATTTTTTGGTGTGAACGATGACCTGACCGGTTTTGACCTCGGCGGACTTGTTACTTCTCCGCTGTTCAGTCTCAACGTCGTCGACGGTGATCTACGTGGATTTCAGTGGGGGATGGCCAATCGTTCCAACCGGCTTAGCGGAGAAGAGGGACGTACCGCAGGAATGCAGCTTGGTGTCTTTAACATTGCCGATGGCCGCGTTAGCGGCGGTCAGGTTGGTTTCTGGAACTACGCCGGTGAGCTTAACGGTTTTCAAATCGGCTTAATAAATCGTGTTCGTGAATTAAAGGGACTTCAAATTGGTCTCTACAACTCACGTCAGTCGCCCGAGAGAAACCTGCTTCGAAGCGGTCCGACCGTCAGTCCCCTCTTGAACTGGTCCTTTTAAACAGGTTAATCTACAAGAGATATAGATTAACTATCCGTGGGGGCTATTCTGTACATGGTCGGGGTTAGTTGATAATGGCAAGCTTACCTGTTTCCTCTTGTCCGCTGTCCAGATCCATAAAGCGATAAAGGTAGAAGCCGCTGGCAGCGTGTTCCCCGGCATTATTAAGTAGGTTCCATTCGTATTGTTCCAAGCCGTCAAAGGCGTTGTCTGGATTTGAAAAGGTTTTTTCGCGGACCAGGCTGCCGTTAATCGTGTAAATTTTCAGCTTAAAGTTAGAGCTCCGAGTTTCTTTTAGTTGAAAACGAATATTATCATGTTTAGCACTTCTAAGGGGATTGGGGCCAACGGCAAAACCGTGAATCCCCAGGCGTTCAAGTCGGGTAAAGTCCTCTTCCAGTTCCTCTGCTTTAATGTCATGATCAGCGACTGTAAGCTCTCCACTGGTTGAACTGTAACCGCTAAGTTCAACTGTTACATCGTAAGTATCCGAAACTACCTCCAAAAAGGTGACAAGGCCCTCAGAGTTAGTTTTGGCGCTGTAATTATTATTCTTCTGGCCGGATAAGTTAACTTTAGCCCCCTGCAAGGGATCGTTGTTATAGTCAGTAATTTTTAGTTCTACGGTTCGCATTTTTTTCATTGTGATTGTCTGTTCGGTGTCATCGACGATTGATATTTCATCCTCCCTGGTCTGGTAGTCACTCTTCTCAACCCGGTAATCCGCTTTACCTTCCAGGGTTCCTTCAAAGATAGCTTTCCCATCAGCGTCAGTGGTAGTTGTTGTGCCATCAAATTCCACTGTGGCCCCCTCCAGAGGATTCCCTTCCTCATCTTCAACTGTAAACGTTACAGTAAAAAATAGCTCGTTCAAAACTTTATCGAGGCGAATACTACGATAAGCAGGTTCATCGTCATGACGGTGGTCAACTACTGTATCGCCGCTTTTTATCAGGGCATCTTTTATTTCTTCTACACCGAGGTTAGTGGTAGAACCAGATTGAAGCAGGGCCCAGGCGCCGGCCACATGCGGGGCGGCTATTGAGGTTCCCTGACTGACTAAATTTTTACCGTCCGGTCCGGCCGTGGTAACGTCTACACCCGGCGCCACAAGCTCAACCATCGCCGGGTGCTGATTTGAGAATCCGGCTATTTCTTCCGTATTTTCAATATCTGTGGCACCGACGGCAATTACATCCTCAAGGCAGGCGGGAGCTATGATTTGATCAGATTCACCATTATTACCCGACGCGGCGATGGGGGCTATCTCAGCGCTTCGCAGGTTTTCTATTGAATCTTGCAGTGCTTCAGAAATATTTTCGTCATCAGAATCACAGGTTGAATCAAAGAGTTCAAAACCAAGGCTCATATTGACGGCTGCTATGTCGTGCTCATCCCTATTTTCATAGACATGTTCAAGAGCTTTGATTAGATCAGAAGAATGTATAATCGCGTCTTCACCGTCCTCATCTACATGTGCTATGTTGATGGAGAAAATATCAGCCCGGGGAGCGACGCCAGCAGAGAGACTATTTGTTGCTGTGCCAGCGGTGACGCCGCCAACGGTAGTTCCGTGAGGATCGGGGTCGTCATCAATCATGAGCGGAGAGCCGGCGCCGTCGCCAACCATCTCAGCTTCGTCGTTGGGACAGTCCCCTGCTTCCGGGTCGTTTTTTTTATCACCGGCACCGTCGGAGAAACAGGCCTCAGCAACAACCCGGTCTTCAAAAGCGGGATGGTCCTTGTCTAGGCCGGTGTCGAGAATAGCCACGGTCCAGTCCTCGCCGTAAATTTCCTCGTTGTCATGCAATTTTGCTGCTTCTATGTGGGGAACTGTTTCATCGAGAATAGGTTTGAGTTGAACGTCGGGGGAAACGGATTTTACAAGCGGATGGCGGGAAAGTTTTTGTAAACCGTTTTCGTCCACTTGCAGGCCTAAAGCCGGCACGGTATTTAATTTTGCTGTTGTCCGGACGTTCTCGTCGGCCAGTTCTTTCAGTAAATTACTGCGGGCCGCTGTTATTCTGGCCCGCTGGCTTCGAACCCCCGATTGGGTTTGTATTTTTCCTTCAGGTTGAAAATCGGCCTCCAGTGAAACTATCACACGCACCTTATCTTCATCCTCAACCTGAGTCATCAGTGCTTGCAGACCGGCCTCATTACTGTTCCGTCCGGATAGCGGGGAGCGAAGAGGAAGAGAAACCAGTAATAGCATTAGCGCTAATAAAATAGCTGAAAAGAGAGCCGGCAGTTTTTTGATTTTTGTCTGCCAGAAAAATGGATTCTTCATGTAAATCAACCAAAAATTTGATAGTTGCGAAACCTTCCAACGACATTCCAGACAGCAGGGTAGTGAGCCCAGACCTGAAAAACATCTCCCTTTCTTTTTCCCACGTGAAGGTGGGAAACAAAGAAAGGCGAGAGGAGGTATTGCCAAGTTAAGCCGCGGGACGTTATTCGTTCCCGATAATGACGAAATCGCGGCAAGGTTTTGTTATATTGTTCATGCATAGACCGGTCTAAATTTATACCCCTTAATATTTTATCATAGCATGAGTGCAGTCTAAAAATCTAATCAGATTCTCAGAACTCACCACTGGTTTAGTTAATAGCAGTAGCGGATCAAGTTCGGTCTGCCTTGGTATTGAGCTGGGAAATCGCTTCTCCTCTTTTTCCTCTCAAAGAAGGATGGTTTTTGTTTTAAAGGCAGAGAATTTTCAGAGAAAAAATCTATTATCAAAGGGAAGAAATTAGCGGTTTACTTACTGAGCAGCAGAACCGACCGATGTCATTCCGGACAAGCCCCGCTGGTTCTCCAGAACCGGCTGGGCGCAGATCCGGAATCTATGGTCTCATGAAAATGAATTGCCGGATCAAGCCCGGCAATTACGGGGGGAGGGGCGGTAGGTTCTAACTGAGCAGCGAGCGTGGTTTCGCAGTTGCTCAAAAATAGATATAATTACCACAAACCAATTGTGAGGTGCAAAAATTGCGTTTATTAAATACCAGAGCTGTTCTGATTTTATTTTGTTTCAGTATAGCTTTTCTCCTCACCGCCACGACAGCTTTTAGCGAGGAGTTAATTCTTGTTTATGAGCCCTACACGCTCGGGGCGGATATGGCCGGTCTTGTACGAACAGCAAACAGTTATTTTGACCAGACCCAGGGGTCGATTGAGTTTCAACCGGTTACCGAGTTGGATCAATTTTTAGAGATGCTACCGGAAGCAGACTATACCATAATGCCTTCGTTGGTTCACCGTCAGGTAAAAAGTGATCACTATGTTGAGTCTCTCCTTGTTTCTAAACGGAACGGCCAGGCGGATTATAATAAACTTGTTCTGTCTGGGGCGAGTGGTCCAGAAACGGTGGATGAGCTACCTGGTAGTGACGTGGGTATGCTGCGTTTTGGGCGAGTGACGGAAGCAGTTTTAAACGAATCTTTTTTTGCTGCGGGAAATGATGCGCAGCAGCTTAACATAATTGATGTCAGCAAGCCTGTAGATGCAGTGATGGCCGCCTCCTTTGGTCAGGTTGAGGCGGCTATTGTCAATTCCATAAGCTATGACCTAATTTCGGGTGAACAGCCACAGTTGGTGGATAGCCTGGAGATTATTGCTGAATCCGAGCCTTTCCCCCGACCGGGACTATATGCTATAAATGGCAGTGATGAGGAGAGAGTAAAAGATATTTTTATGGAGATGGGAGAGAGTTCTGCCGGGCGGGAGTTACTCTCGCGTTTCCAAATTGACGGCTGGGTGATAAAAAATGATTTCTAATTTTCTCGGCAAGTTAATTAAAACAACGTTTTGCGCCTTATTATTGATGTTGTTTTTGCCCTGGCAGAGTTATGCTAATAACCAGCAAACGGTTCTTGTGCTTAAAAGCGAGGATCTTCGAGCTTATCGTGAGCCGGCGCGAGCTTTTACGGATTCGCTTGAAGGGCGTTCAGATCTATCGGTGAAGGTGCGCAACATAGAGCTGAATCTGGAGCGCGCGCGGGAAATCCTCAGGGGTTACAAGGAGAGTCCGCCGGATGTAATTTTTGCTCTTGGGGCTCAGGCAGCGGTGGTTGCCATGGAGACGGCCCCGGAGGTGCTGGAGGCTGAAGTGCCTTTTGTCTTTTCTTCGGTTTTAGAGTGGGAAGAATATGGTTTTAATACGGACAATTCCATAGGCATTAAGGCCCAGGTTCCAATTCAGACGCTGTTTGCACAATCTCGGATGGCAATTCCTGAATTGGAGCGACTCGGTTTAATATATTCGCCTGAAAGTGAAGCAAGAGTAAACGAAGCAGAGGAAGTCGGCGAGGAGATGGGGATCGAGGTTTTAACCAGGCGGGTGGAAGAACCGGCTGAAGTAGAAGAGGCAGTTGAATACCTTATCAATCTTGAGACTGACGCCTGGTGGTTACCTGCTGATCCAATAGTTGTAACGGTCGACAATTTTCATCATGTGAGAGAAAAGGCCTGGGGGCTAAACAAGCCGTTAATAGTCTATTCGGAGAGTTTTGTTCGTGCCGGAGGACTTGTCTCCGTTTCAATAAATTATCGAACAGTTGGTTCCCAGGCGGCAGCTATAGTAAGTGATATTTTAGGCGGGGCTGACGTTAGTGAGATGGAAATGGCTGAGCCGGTGGGAACAGAGTTTTTAGGAAACTCGCGGGTTGCCTCTACTATTGGTCTGGATTTGACAGATTCTGCTCGATTTATGGATCGGTTGCTTGATGAAGTTGAAGGCGTGGATTGAGGCAATAACCCCCTCATGAAGAGATTTTTTATAGCTCTGTTTGAGAATCTTTTCTTCAAAATCAGTCTACTTGTTCTTTCCCTGATACTTCTCGTTGTAGCCGTTATGACCTACACTGCTCTTACCCGTGAAAACCTGGCAATAGTTACTCTTACCGAACGAACGCTGGATTTACAGCGAGAAACCCATGAAGAAAGCGTTACGGCTCGCGGACAGTCTCTTACCCGGATGATGGCTGAAGTGGCCGTAGACGAGATACCTGCCCTTGGTTTCGACAGCCTTAATGAACTGGCTCGTATCGCTGTTGCTGACCACGAGGTAACCTACGCTATTTTTCTAGATGAAAATAACATGGTTTTTGGAACTCACGGTGATTATCCCTATCTCGGAAAATCATTGAGTCAAGGACAAGTAGTGGATGATGAAATTAGTGTAGAAGTTTACTCCCGGGCAGTGGAACTTGGAGCGGATGAATTTGAAGAGAACTTTTTTGATGTTGAAGATGAAGAATTCCTGGAAGTTGCTTCGCCGGTCCTGGATGGAGAGGAATACCTGGGCCTGGTCAGGGTTGGATTTACTCTTGAGCCCATGCGAGAAACTATTAGTGATGTGGAGGAGACAAACCAAATTTTTGCCCAGCAAAAACTCCAGGAATCAGCTCGTGCCAATCTGCTGATTGCAGGTGTTTCGCTACTTCTTGGACTGTTAGCAGCCCTCTTTCTAGCACGGCGACTTTCCAGGCCGATGGTTGAAATTATGGATAGCATGAAAAACGCTGAGTCCGGCGACCTGACTACCCGGGTCCAGGTTAATTCCCGGGATGAAGTGGGCCAGCTAAGTAAAAGTTTTAATAACATGATGGAGAATTTGGGAGATATTTTTGGGGAAATTCTCTCCAGTTCGCAACGTCTCCGCGATTCTGCGTCTTCGCTGGCGACAGTTGTAGCTCAGAATTACGCCAGTGTGGAAACCGTTTCCGACAACATGGAATCTATTGATGAAGGGGCCGAGCAAAATGCGGAGCTGGTTGAAAATTCCTCCCGGCTTGTAGAATCCCTGAACGATGGAGCTGAGGAGATCACCGTAAAAAATCGTGAGGTGATGGAAAAAAGCGAAGCTATGCGGACTGATGCAGGAGCCGGTCAGCGAGCTGTAAATGAAGTTGTTGCGAACATGGAGACGATTGACGCTAAAGTTTCTCGCACACGGGAGGCTCTTAAGCGCTTGCAATCGGCGGCGGCGGATATCGACCAGATTTCTGATTCGATTGAATTTATCACTAGAAAAACCAATTTGTTGGCCTACAACGTCTCCATAAGTGCTGCCGAAGCGGGCGGGGAACAAGCCGAAGAGATTTCAAGTATAGTTCGCCAGGTTCAGAATCTTGCCCGTGAAAGTGCCGGCGCGACCGAACGTATAAAAAAGAATGTGACTGCAATAAGGGAGGCTGGCGATGAGGTCGCCAGTCGAATGCAGGCTACCGATGAACAAGCTGATGAGGGAGTTAATCTGGCTAGAGAAGCGGGCGATCGGTTGAGAGAAATAGTGGCCTCAGTCGAACGAGTTTATAAACATTTTTCTCGGGTGACTGAACTAGCTGAAAACCAGGCTGAAATGACCGGTCGGATCAATCGGGCCATGTCGCGAGTTTCCCATATTTCGTCACGAACCAGCGAGCGTACTCGTAACGTATCTAAAGCCCTGGAGGAACAGACCCAGGGGCTGGAGGACGTCTCCCAGGCGGCGGAAAGTCTCCGCCGACAGGCTGATAACCTTCAGCAGCTAATGGAGGATTTTAAAGTTTGAAGCTCTCAGAAGACCACTACTTTCGAGCGGAGTTTTTCCTCCTTGGAGCAGTATTTCTGCTGGTTACTGCTGTCTTTGTTCCAGCGGCGTATCTGTTGTCAATAGAGCCTCGGCTTGCCATTGTAGTTCTCCTGCTTTTGTTTGCCCTGCTCCTTGTTTTTGCTCTTTTTTTCTCTTATCTTCACAGATTAAGAACATCCACTTACCACGAACAGCTGCAGGAACTGCTGAACTGGATTGAAGCGGATCGCCGGGGGAATCCGCCGGAGCTTACTGGTGAATTCAGTCTGCTGGCGGAAAAAATAGACAATAAGTTGAAGAGTTTAAATAGCAAATCAGAGCGACTTGAAAATTATACTGAGCGATTGGAAAGCATTAAGAAAAATGTACGAAGACGTCGCCACGAATTTTTAGAAGATCTGAGCGCTGCTCGCTCGCGGCTGGAAAATGTAGAAGAGGCAGTACTCGCCTACCTGCGTCGATATGATGAACTGGAAAGTGATCTAAAATCTATACAGCAGAACAGCAAAAAAATGCATACTGACCTGTCGGAGTTGTTCGCACTGGTTTCCGAGGTTCTGTCGCGTCGTCAGCATTTGCTTGCTCAGGTTCAAGAGCTTATTACTGCACTGGAGGGGTTGGAAAAAATTTGTTCCAGAGCGGCGTCCCGGGAAGAACAGACAGTCATCGATGAAATCAACGATTTGCTGGGTAAAAGTAGAGATTTGCAAGAACTGGTCAAAAACTTACAGCTGGAGACAAAAAGAGGGAAGACACCTGACGGCGTAAATGAGCTAGTCGGTCAGTTATACAATGAACTGAGCGAGTTGCCGGCGGTTGTGGAAAAATTGAAGGAGATGATTGCCGAACACGAGGAAGAACTCTCCGAACGTCGCCGTCAGGTGGAAGAAAAACTCGAAGATTTAGAAATTAAAATTGCTACAAACAGGGCTGATTCCGTTGAGGAGATAAACGATAAGCTCGGAGAACTGAGCGAAAAGCTGGAAGAGGCGTCAGCGGGGCAACGTAAAGATTTTGAACAAATTGAAGAGACCCTGCAGAGCGCCTCCGAGATGAGCACTGATTTCACCGGGGAATTTTGTCGACTGGATGCAGCTCTGGACACTGTTGTGGAAGAGTTAAAAGAAAAAATACAGGAAGACGTCAGTGACTAAAATATATCTTCACTGTCGTTACGGTGAGAGCTCTTTCTTTTTACCCGGTGAGGCTGTTCGTGGTCTCACCACCGCTCCAAAAATTACCCCGATGCCATCTCTTAAAAATAGCGCTCTGCTGGGGATTACACCACTCGAGGGAGAGGCTCCACCGGTGTTTTCAGCTGTCCTTTTCTTTGATTGTCAGTCCCGGGATGTTTTGGAGCCGGAGGTAGTTATTTTTCTGGACCTGAAAGGTGGAGCGGTTGGGCTGGCAGTTTCGGAAGTAGTGGGAAACGTAATGGAAACGGAACTAAGGGAAGCAGCCGACGAAAATCATTTGATTGTTGAGGCCAGTCAGGCAAAGGAAAAATTTGAAGACTATATTCAAAGGCTTCGTTCCCCGGGCGAGCGGGAGCGTTCAAAACCATGAGTCGTAAGGAAAAATTGCTGGAAATGTTTCAGCAGGAGGCCAGAGAACAGCTTGAGGTTCTTCGGTCCGGGTTAGACGAGTTGGCGGCTGGAGCTTGTGAGGCTGCATCGCTGGGTGAAATGTATCGCGCCGCGCACACTTTGAAAGGGAACTCTGGGTCAGCCGGTCTTGACGGAGTTGAGGGGATAACGCATGCCCTGGAGGATCTATTCGGCTCGTTTAAAGAAGGAAAGCTGCAACCGACTCCCGAACGGGCTGACAAAGCTCATCGAGCGCTTGATGGAGTAGAGCAGTTAATTGATAGCGCTGTGACTGGTGAGCCGGTAAATTTTGACGTTGAAGCGTTAACCTCTGAAATTGAGAGTATGGTTGCTAAAAAGACAGATAAAGCGCAAGTTTCTGATTTAAAACTGGAACTTGAGGAGTCAAAAGTAACGGAGCTTGCTGAGGCTGAAATGGCCTATCTTCTGACTGTTAAATTGATTGAACAGGTGCAGATGCCCGGTGTTCGAGCGGCCCTGCTAATGGAGAAGATTTCAAATACCAAATTTGAAATTTACTGCACTTTTCCAGCGCGCGAGAAGATTGAAGACGGTAAAGCGGGGAATATTTTCAAGCTCATTTTGACTGGCGCAGGAGGGAATATCGGGACGGTTACTTCTTTGCTTGGTTCTGATGACGAGGTCGCAGGAAGTGAAGTGGAGAAGCTTCCGGAAGACCTCCAGGAACTGCAGGATAGGTTCGCTTCCAAAAATAATCGTCGGTCTACTTCACCGGCACAAAAAAGTATAAAACCGGTTTCAACTGTGCGTGTCGATGCCGATGTTCTGGATTCACTTTTGAATTCACTATCGGAGCTGACCGTCCAACGACTTCGGCTTGAATCACGGGCGCCGGCCACTCCAGAGTTGGAGCGTGAATTTTTGCGGTTGCGACGTCAACTGGAAGGCTTGCAGGGGGAGATAACCAAAACCCGGTTGATGTCTGTGAACCACGTTTTTCGACGCTTTCCTCGCCTGGTTCGGGATCTTGAACGAGAACTGGGCAAAAAAATTGATCTGAAGCTTAAAGGGGAAGAGACAGAGTTAGACAAAAAGCTAGTTGATTTACTGGGCGATCCTCTTATTCATATTATTCGTAACGCAGTTGATCATGGCATAGAAACGCCGGGAGAGAGGCGCTCCTCCGGCAAACCGGAACAGGGGCAGATAGAACTTGCCGCCCGGCATAATGAAGGTCGAGTTGAAATAGAAGTTAGCGACGATGGTCGTGGACTCGATCCTGATGAGATAGTCGCCAAGGCGGTGGAGAGGGGTATTGTTACAGCAGAAACTGCTGAAGAGATGAGTGACGACGAAAAAATTCAGCTCGTCACAGAACCTGGTTTTTCCACAGCCGAAGAAGTTACGGATCTGAGTGGTCGTGGCGTCGGCATGGATGTTGTTACGACAACGGTAGAAAAATTTCGCGGTTCACTGGAAATTAATTCTACCCCGGGGGAGGGGACAACCGTCTGTATAAGTTTTCCTCTCACCCTTGCTGTTGTTGAGGCTCTGCTGGTTGAGTCAGACAACGAACAATTTGCGCTTCCCCTCGACCAGGTTAGGACCACCCGGCTGATTAGTCGCGATCAAATATGCAGGGGCTCCCCCGAGCAGTCCTGTAAAATTGATGGCGAGCAGTTTCCCTGTGAACATATACACGGCCTCTTTAACCAGCAAAAGCAGGTCGATTTGAGAGGGGCTGAGCATTACCCTTTGATACTGCTTGATAACCTTGAAAAGTATTTTGGTCTAATATGTGATGAAATAGTGGCTCGTGAATCGGTTGTTGTAAAACCCTTGAATCCTCTACTCCGAGGGTTTGACGGCTATTCCGGGACGACTTTTCTGGGAGACGGTCGGGCTACATTTATTCTTGATCCCACTGGAAAATTGGAGGCGTTGGGTATAGTATGAATCCCAAAGAAGAACCGGTAATTTATTTAATAGCCATCTGTTTTATCGGTTATGGTATTTTTGTAGGTCTCTATTTTAGTTTTGCTGAGCCCGGTCCACCGGGTTTGCTGCTTGTTTCGGTTATACTTTCGGGCTTAGTGGGTGGAGCGGTTGGTATCAGTAGTTTTTACTGGTTTGAAATTCGGGCCCAGGAGCTTCTGGAAGAACTGTCAGCTGACGTTGATGAGGAAAAATATAGCGGCGAGATAGGAAGTCTTATTCGAGCATTATCCGATCGTTTGCACAGTTTATCCGAACAGAAAAAACTCGCCAGTGATCGTAAGAAAAAAAATGAAGAGTTGCAAAAACAGCTAACGGAGTGCCGGGAGCTTCGTCTGGAGGATAGACAGCGATTTCAGGAAATCAAGGAGAAATTCAGGGAAGCAAATAAAAAGATGGCTACAACACTGGCAGCTATAGAGGGTGGTGATTATGGCAAACAGATAATTACTTGTCTCGATGCCTTAGAGGCAGGAGAGGAAGAAATTAGTCGGAGGGAAGACGACGTAATTGAACAACTGCTCCAGCGTTTAGAGACCCGGTTAAATGATTTAGTCTCCCCTCTGGATAGGGTGCAGAAAGTTAATGAACAACTCGAACAGCTTGCTGACGAGATGGAGGAGCGTTCACAGGAATTTGAAAAACTTGCTATTAACACCGGTATTGAGGGAGCGAAGCTGGGGGAAGAGGGGGGTGTTGTTTCAGCTCTGGCTGAGGATATACAACTTGGGGCTAAAAAAACCAGGCGGCTGGCGGATAATCTTGAAGAGGAGAGAAAAAAGTTGCACCAGCTGACCGACTTTAAGTATAATGACTGTTTCGATTTAATTGAAGAAATGGGAGCTGAAATTTCATCTGCAGCCGAAGCGAGTAAGCCCCCGGGGGCGCGATTAAGACAGTTAAAGGATCTCTTCGAGAATCTTTTGGAGCAGGTGAGTATAAATCAGGAGAGGATTTATGAAGTGCAAAAATCTTTGGACAATATTGATCACAAATTAGCAGCTGTTATCTCTTTACCAGCAGGTGAGAACTATGAGTAGCGGAATTGAGATTTTTCAGGACATGGAACCGGACGTTATTTACGCCTGTGAGAAGATACTTTCTCGACTGGCCGGCGATAAGTTAGAGGAGATAAACAGGGAATGGGTTGACGTTAAGGAGATGGAAGTACCTCATCGGCACATCGCTTTTGTTGGTTTACGGGGGGATTTTCAGGGGTCCTGTTTCATGCTTGTTATGAAGGAGGAGGCCGAGGAACTTATCATTGACGTGATGGGAGCCACGGGGATGCCGGTAAGTAAAGAAGAGAAGATACAGGTTTCCCTGGAAGAGCTTACAAACATGATCGCCGGGTTTGTCTTTTCAGAGTTGAACGATTGGTACGACTACGAGGTAGAATTTACTACACCTGTCTACCGTAAAGACTATGAAGTTGTGGACAGTGGTCAGGTAGGAAATGCTCTTAAAGTTAACTGTAATTTTACCCAGGGTGGTCTTGATCTTTACTTTCTAATCGTTCCTGAGCGCAACTGATTAGTTTGTAGTTTATTATTGCCTCTAAGTCGGGTTTTGATGACAACTAACAACTATTGATTTCAACTATATCTATAACTTCTCGGAGTTGATTGAGATGGCGAGCAACGGAAAAAAGATACTGATTGTTGATGATTCACCGCTCATGCGTTTTCAACTGACGGAAATTTTAGAGGAGGCGGGTTATGACGTAGTTGGAGAGGCCGAGGATGGAAGAGAAGGTATTGAAAAATACTCAGAGTTAGAACCGGATCTGGTGACCATGGACATCCTGATGCCGGGTGTTGACGGACTGGGCGCGTTGAAGGCAATAAAAAAGAGAGATTCGGACGCGCGGGTAGTTATGGTTACTACGGTGCGGAACCGCGATAAGGTCCTGGAGGCGGTCAAAAAGGGAGCCTCGGACTACGTTGTCAAGCCATTTGAAGAGGAAAAAGTGTTAAAAAAAATAGATGAAGCCTTAAGCTAAAAGGTTAGAGGTGGACTCGTCGCAACTTCCAGGGAGCTATGCGGCGTTTCGGTAGCTTGCCAATTGAATGCCTGCTGTTGCGGAGGTCGATTTTCTCTCCCGTGGTTAATTTCCTTCTCTGGCGCTTCAGTAGCGTGACTACGATCGGAAGCTCGGGGTCGTCAGTCTGCCTTTCTACTAAACAGCGCTGGCCTGTACCCAGGTAGACTTCAGTTGCGGAAGGAAATACACCCGTTTGCGAACAGAAATGATTTAACAGATCCGTCCCAAATCGGTGTTCAAAGTTCCACAGCCTGTTGTAAGTTCTCCCCGGGGAGAGGGCTGGTCGCCAGGCCCATTCGGTGGTTAAGACATCATAGGCGGAACAGACGTCTATTCTGTTAGCCTCCCGCAGGACCCACTCAGTTTCAGGACCACTGCGTTCTGTCTGAACGTCAATTACTTCCAGTGCTTCAGGAGGAAAACCGGAAACCGCTTTAAGAATTTTTAAAGAGTCAGAAAGCATTTCATCAATCTCCTCGCTACCGACGCGTCTGTCCCCAACAACAGGATGACATCGGCCAACGAGTTGGGGTCTTTCCAGCAGACCGACTTCCCGAAAGAGAATAGCCGGTAATCTATTTACAAACTCTCGGTCTAAGAGGTCTTGAGGCCAGTTTTGTGCATAGAGTAGCAACCTGTTTATAGCCTGTGAAATGAGGTTGTTATTTGTTGGTCCCGGTTCGGTTATCCCCCAGTAAGGGTCAGGCAATTGAGTCGCTATAGTTGTCAACTGCTGGTTTAAACGTTTGACAAGATGTGGATAAAATACTTTTTTTACAACAACTGAGTGAAAAATTTGTCTTACGCAATCGAAGAAATTTTTGATGTCACTGCTTCCTGGATTTTCCTGCGGTGGTGAAAGCAATTCGCACTTAACAGAGTTGAGATTGCTCTCTTCAACCTGATAATTTTTAATTGCCAGGTCGTGAATAGTTTCTACCAGGGCCGGCCGTGGTGGCTTTTCGTCGTATTGACTCAACTGCCCCTGTATTTTTCCGTAAATTTTCTCGTCTCCTTCTTCAGCCAGAACATTTGCAAACAGAGCTCGTTGGGTGAGCAGATCAAAGAGATGGCCAAATAAAAGGGCGGTCAGCTCTTGCTGGCGGGTTGAAAAGTTCAGCTCAGCAGGATTTCTTCCTGGGTTGGCGAGGAGGTCGCTGACTTGATTGATAATCATTTGTTCATGATAAGAATTTGCACTTTCGTGCAGTCTTTCGAGTAATTTATTTTCAGTCTGTCTTAGTTGTTGAAATTTTTCAAGGCTGAGGGCTAATTTTTCTTTTTCCCCCGGGTTCTCCATAGATTCAAGAAAAGTAATTACCAGATCCTTGAGATAGGCCGGGCGATAGATTCCCTGGAGTTTACGGTGAACCTTGCTCATCTCTTCGCTTATTTCCTGCTTTTTGTGGACAGAAAGCTTGTGAATTTCTATCTGTCGAGGAAGAAACCAGTCGCGATAGTGGCGGCTCACCCAGATTTTTTCACGTCGTGTTTTCTGCAACTGATTTAGTAGTGGTTCAGGAATGGGTTCGCCCCGCTCGGTTTTGTAACGACCGCCTGCCCCTGTATCCTTCAGCAATTTGTCGTGGTTGGCGCGAACATTTTCAAGTTTCAAATAAAGCGGAAAATCAACGTTACCCAGGTGTAGTTTCACGTCAAAATATCCCGTACCAGACAGTTTCGTTTTGACCAGGGGGCTACCCGGCCTGACGGAACTTCACCTATGGAGAGGCTGCTTTCTCGTAGGTCTAAACGCTCAATTAGTTTTATTTCATCATCTCTGTTTTCTTCTATTTTTATAATAAGTGGGAGCTCTGGATTGTCGGTCTGTCGCTCAACGAAACAGCTGCTGTTGTCGGTCAACCTGGCGGTTATTCCCGAGGGATATACACCAATCCCGGAACAAAAATCGTTTAGCAATTCGGGACCATAGTCGCCAGTGAATTTCCACAGCTGATTGAAGGCTCGACCCGGGGCAATTGCTTGTCGCCAGGGCCAGTTTGTCGTTAGTAAGTCATAAGCGGCGCAGAGGTCCACCCGCCGCGCCTCGCGAATTGTCCACTCGGCTCCCGGCCCGGCGTTTTCAGTTTGGTGGGCGATTATTTCCAACGATTCCGGAGGAAAACCTGAAATTTGTCGGAGAATCTGCGTTGAATCGATAAGAAAGCTGTGGATTTTTTCGTTTTCAGCTCGTTTGTCAGGAAGAACCCTGTGGCATCGGCCTACCAGAACCGGGTTCTGAAGCAAACCAATCTCCCGAAAAAGCAGGGCGGGGAGTCGGTTCAGGGCGTCGCTGCTCAGTATTTCCTCGGGCCATACCTGGGCGTAAAAAACTATTCGATTGATCCCGGGTTTGATCAACCCGCTTCCCTGCGGGGAGGTATCCGTAAGTAGCCAGTGGGGGTCCGGGAGTGAGTTTAGCAGCTGTTCAAGTTGTTTACGCAAACGTCTGGCCAGATGGGGGAGGTAGGTCCGCCACTGGGCAACTGCCAGGTAAAATTCGCTCGCTGTGCTGTAAAAGTTGTTTATTTTCTCTGAGATATCTTCACGGTTTATCGGCGTGAGTAACTCCTCGCTGACAGCTGAGTTTTCGGCGGCAATAGGGGGTTCTTCGCTACGCAGCGATTTTATTTGTAGGATTTGAATTATATCCGGATCAACCTCAAGTTCGTCAAATTGGCTCAATAGTGCCTGTATTTTTTTGATCAGAGTTTTATTTTTATTTTCAATCAGCACTTCTTTAAAGCTATTTTTTACCGACAAGACTTGATAGATGTGACGGAATATTTTACCAGCCAGAAGCTGTCGTTCCCCGGGTAAAGATAGGTTTTTCAGGTTTCTTCCTGGTCGAGCCACCAGGGAACTGGTTTCAGCTGCTATCCTCTGGTAAAAGGAGCTGTTGTTCACGTCATTAAGTTCTTGATGTAATTTTTTTTCGTCCTGTTTTAGTTCCACCAGGGATGTTTGGAGTTCTTCTGGAAGTTGTTGCTTGCTTGTCAACTGACTGTTTTCGCGAACGTAGCTAACCAGTTGCATTAGTCTGTCCGGATGAGTAATACCGTCCAGTTTGTTGATGACTCGCCCCTGGTCTCGCGGTACTTTTTCAGTCGCTTTAGTTTTTATACCATGCAAACGCGCCGATTCACGCGTAAACCAGTGTTCATAACTGCGTTCAATCCAGGCTCTTCTAATTTCCCGGCTTTTGAGCTTTGAAAGTAATGATTTGCTGACCTGGTCTCCCTGGACCGCCAGATATTGGTCGCCGTGGTGAATGTCCTTGAGCAGCCGGTCTTTCCCAGGCGATATTTTTTCTAACTTGACAAGCAAAGGAAAAGAAATCTCTGTTCGAGCGAATATTATAGTGTCATTAATGGCTGATCACTCCAAAGTTTCTTGACAGCTTATTAGTGAACAAGATAAATTTATGATACCAGCTTGTTAGTTTAGATGAAAGAGTGGAATACATGGAAGCAGAATCTTCCAACAATTTCGTCATTGTCGAGAACGAATAACGTCCCAAGGAACGAATAACGTCCCAAGGCTTGACTCGGCAATCCATCTTGACGATACCATAGATTCCCGGTCTGCGGTCCTGAACACTCAATTGAGCCTGTATAAGCAATTTCGACGCTGCTTCACCCTTGCGCTTTCGATTGAGTGCTCGGTCCCTTGCCCGGAATGACATTAGAAGATTTTGACATAGAGGATAGAAACTGTAAGCAAAGAATAAGGGAGTTTTCAAGATGACTTTATTAGTCAGAACGAAGGATTTTTCTTTCATCGGGATAGTATTCTTTTTAGTAACGATTTTAGTCATTTTTTCAACCACAGCCGGGCGAGCAACTCCTTCGCTTGAGGAAGAGTTATTCGAGCAGGTCGAGGAGGAAGCCGAGTTTTTTCGCGCCGAGGAGCTGGTTGTAACCACGGCGGCTCGCTATGCCCAGGATATTGAGGATGCACCTTCCAATGTAACCGTCTGGCGGCGCGAGGATATTCGGCGTAGTGGCGCCCAGACAATTGCTGATCTCTTAGAACGTGAGGTTGGCATTCACGTTCCAATAACTGAGGAGAGTATTCGTTCTGCCTGGATTCGTGGGGTGGCACGCAGTCGTAATACCAGAATTTTATTATTGTTAGACGGTGTGCCGATACAGGATGGTGTCTATTCCCAGGCCTTTATTGGCGAGGAAATTCCTATCCACCAGGTAGAACAGATAGAGTTCATTCGGGGGCCGGGTTCGGCCATGTATGGGGCCAACGCATTCAGTGGTGTTGTCAACTTGCAAACGGTCAAAGGTGCCGATTACGACAAGAGCGAGCTTGAATTTAATGTCGGTAGTCGTGATTATCGAAAGGCAAACTTCCTTTCCGGGGGCAGCCAGGAACTTAACTGGGGGGACGAGTCTGTTGAGGC
>CAZMIT010000021.1:0-20607 GCA_964566495.1 uncultured bacterium
GGTCGATGCCCCGGGTGGAGTTAGAGGAAGAACAAGACGTGCAGGTGCTGGAGGCGATTGATCCGGAAGCGGGAACGCCCGGTCGGCCGCGCCAGAGAATTCATAACCCCTTGCCCGAAGTACCCGGCTGGTTGGAGGAGACCGGGCAGCGGACGCGGCTTGTTGTTTCTTATAGGATTCAAGCGGACGGGGACGTCAACTCGGTCGAGGTGCTGGGAAGTAGCGGCTATCCGGAGCTGGACGCGCTGGTTGTCAACTACATCCAGCGTTGGAAATATGAGCCGGCGTCGGAAACCGAGGATCGTCTGCTGGAGATACATTTTGAGCTCAGGACGTGAAATCTTGCAAAAACTGGTCCGTGCCAGCAAAGGTGAATAATACTTGTTTGGCGTGGTTCTGACAAAATATTCAGAGTTCCGTTATCCCGGGCAAGAGACCCGGAAGCCATCTTGGATTTAGCGTCATTCCGGCCCTCGAGCCGGAAATTATCTTGAACTTGACGTCATTCCGGCCTCCGAGCCGGAATCCATCTTGGACTTGATCTTGATTTTCGGTCTTGCGCCTCTTCGCCTGCTCGCAAGCTCGCCTCTTCGAGCTTTTCCCCCTTGAAGGGGGGAAAGACAAAGGGGGGTGAAAAAATGGATCGCTGGTCAAGCCCGCCTATGACGATCGTTGGATCAAAATTAAAATTATCGGGAGAACGTAAAACAGTTGCGGTTTCTAAAGTTTTGCGGTTTTCCCGTTCTGAGGACCGATATATTTCTGACATCATTCTCGTGGCCCTCGGGGCCACTTCCGAGGTATAAAGACCTCAAAGCAACCCCATCCTGGGGTTTGAGGTCTTTATAAATCCGTCAGAAACACATCGGCCCTCAGAATTACCGTTTCTTTTTTATAAAGTGGGGGCTATTACCACTTGACCAAAAATAAACGTATGGTGAAAGATATGGACTATCTTGCTGGCAAAACGTAAAACTTTAGTATGGTGAATAATATGCGAATAATTCAAAAATTTTGGGATTGTCTATTTATGAAAAAAAGTTTAATTGTAGCTGTTTTATCCGTTAGTTTACTGTTTGTTTCCGTTCAGTCGCCGCTTACCGGGGGGATGCGGGAAAAACGTGATTACCGGGCCGCGGTCGGACTTTTGCGGGAGGGCGACCTGGAGCTGGCGCGTGGCCAGTATGAACGTTTTTTGAGTCAATACCCGGATTCAGACAAGCGCCCGCGTGCCTTATTCGGGCTGGCGGAGACCTATTATCTGGAAGAAAAATACGAACAGGCGGCGGTGAAATACCGGCAGTCGCTGGAGAAGGATTTAGAAGGGGATTATCGTGGACAGGCCTTTGAGCGGGGGTTAGAGTCGGCCCGGCGGGGCAACCGGGTTGAGCTGGCAAAAGATCTGATCGAGCTGGCCGGTGAGGACCCACTTGAAGAAGTAAGCCGGCAAGGACTTCTGGAAGCGGTATTACTGTTTGAAGAAAAAGGTCGTTATGAGAGCGGTCTGGAATTGATAGAACAGGTGCTTGACAAACATCCCGAAGACAAGGAATGGTTGCACGAAAAAGCTGTTTACCTGGCCGAGATTGGCCGGTTGGATGAGGGACTGGAGTTGACGGATGAGATTATTGCGGCCGACCGGGAGTATGTGCCGGAAGCGCGTCTTCTGCGAGCGGAAATTAATTATGCGCTTGGTGAACGAGACGCCTCGGCGGAGGATTACCGGTCGCTAAAAGAGGCGGAAAACTTCCGTTACGAGGCCTATTACGGTCTTGCCTGGTTGAAGGTGGAAGAGGCCGAGCTGGAGCAGGCGGTTAAAAAATTTAAAAAGGTTCATGATCAGGCAGAGCGACCTGAGTTGCAGGTGCGCGCCGCTCGCGACGTCGCTCGAGTTAGAGCTGAACTGGGGGAGCAGGCCGAAGCCGAAGGCTGGTATGATACCGCGCTTGAGCTGGCCCGGGAGCCACAGCGCTCGAATATTTTAATCGAAAAAGCTGAATATCTGGTTGAAAACGATCAACTGGAGGAGGCCGTAGATTATTACGAGGAAGCGCAGGTTACTCTGCCGGCGGAGAGCGTCAAAAGTTTAATCGAGGGATACATTTCACTGCGGCGTTACGAGTCGGCGGCAGAGCGACTCGAGGAGGCGCTGGAGGACGGGCGCATAAGTGGTTTCCGGTGGCAGCGGTTGCTGGCTCACAGCTATTTCAAGCTGCGTGATTTAGAGCGGGCTGAAGTTACAATCCCCGCGCCCGCGGAAGCGCCTGATGAGGAAGAAAAAGTTGATGCCTTTAGATTGCTGGGGAGTATTTTTTATCAGCAGGGAAAACTTTCAGAAGCGCGGCGTATCTTTGAAACCTGGGGCGATGAGTTTCCCGGTTCAGAACCAGAATTAAATCGAGCCCTGGTTGAGGAAAAACTGGGGCAGCGTTCTCAGGCTCTTGAGCGGCTAAAGTCAATAGTGGACGAACAACCCGCCGACGAAATTGAAGCGCGGGCGCGCTACCACCTGGCCCGAATAATTTTCAAGGAGGATGCTGAGCAAGCGGGCAAGGAGTTGGATAAGATAGACACAACTGTCCTGGAGCCACCGGTTTCTGTAGAATATGAATTGTTGAAATTAGCTTCTCAACTGGAGACCGAGGGGGCGCAGGCAGAGGTCTACGAGCGAGCTCGGGCGCTGAAAGACTCAATAGAGAGGGAGGTATTTTTGTCACGCTGGTATGGCAAGCTGGTAGAAGCGGAGGTCCCCCGGCAGTGGTGGGAAGAAACTTTAGTGACAGTGTTGCTTGATCACAGACTGGTCCGCGAGGATTGGGGTTCAACAACAGTTCATCACCTGCGTCAGCGCGGCTGGTCTGATTTTTCCCGTCAAGTGGGAGAAAAAATATTAGAAACTGATCTGAAGCCGGTGGCCGCACAGCAGGTGCGTCTGGCCCTTTTAGAAACATATTTTGAAGCTGGTAATTATGAAGGGGTGGAAGAATATTTCCCATCCGTCCAGCATTTGAGGGAGTGGTCGTCGGAAAATGTTCGCGGACTGGTTCATTTTACAGCTCAGTATTACCGGGCGCTTGAAGAGCCCACCTCGGGTTATGCGCGGCTGGTAGAAATCCAGGAGACGCTGCCCGAGGTAAGTCAGGAAGACGAGTGGTTCATTGATGAAAATATTGCTTATTTTGCGCTGCACCTGGGCCAGTCCGGCCAGGCGCGTGAAATTCTGGCGGCGATTCCGGCTGAGAGTCGGACCAGAACTGGCGAGTTAAACCTGGCAATTGCCGAACACCATAGTGGTGCTTCCGGACAGGCTTACGAGCGTTTAATTTCTCTGCGGGAGTGGTTTGAACAGCCGCCGCTCTTATTTTACGACTACGGATTCCGGCTACTTCGTTATCATGAGGATTTTCATCGACTGCGCGACTGGAGCGAGGAGTTTATGGGGGAGGACCGTTTTGCGGACGAGAAGTCCAGCGAACCGCTGGTCGAAAATATACAGTTCTGGGCCAGCCAGGACGCTGAAACGGAGGCAATTGAATATGCCGAGCGATTGATTGAACGTTCGGAAAAACGGAGCTTTCTGGCCCGGCTCAAGTATTACCAGGGTGTTGCCTATTATAACCGTGGTGACCTGGAGAAGGCGGGCGAGGTGCTGAGTCTGTTGCGCGAAGAGTATGAACCGGTAGAGGAGCTGCTGGCCCGGACGCTGAGGATTGAAGTTGAGCTGGCTCTACGACTTGATGATTGGACGGGGGCCTACGAACGGTGGCAGGACCTGCACGAGCTTGAGGCCGGTGGTGAGCCTGGTGCCCGTATACTCGGCGAAGCCGGTCTGCAGGCGGCGCCGGATCGGTTTGAAACACTGCTTGAAGTGATGGAAAGCGATTACGCCGATTACCTGGCCCCTGGCGATGCTATCTTCTGGGAGGCGCGGCTGGCCGAGGAACGTGGGGTGGACGGTGCGGCGATTGAGGCCTATGAAAAGTATCTCGCAGGGGGGTATGAAAATTATGATCTGCAAAGTCAGCGTCGCCTGGCTGAAATATATGCAGAGAACGAAGACTTTGAAGAAGCCCTGCACCACTGGTCGGAAATTTACGAAGCTACCGGTGAGCCGGAGGTATTGGTTGAGAAAGCCTTCATCAAGCGGGAAATGGATAGTTATCACGAGTCGTCAGAACTATTTTTAGCGGCCCGTGAGGAGCAACCGGAGCGTGAACAGTGGTTTGATTATCAACTGGGGCGCAACAAGGTGGAAACCGACAGCCCCGCGGTCGGTCTGGAGGCAATCGAAACTGCAATTAGTGAAGCTCCGTCCGATGCCGAGTGGCTGACCGAGGCAAAAGGAGATGGACTGCGCCTGGCCCTCAACCACGGTGAAACGGGAGTGGCGGAAAACTTGATAGAAATGCTGGGAGAGACGCCCGAGAAACTGCTTTACCGGGCGGAGCTTACTCGGCAGCTTGGTGATGAGGCGACAGCGCTGCAGGAACTACAAGCATTTGAAGGCGAATTTTCAGCGGCGCAGGAGGGATTGGAGGAGGAACACCGGGAAATAGGTGCATCTATTTACTGGGAAAACGAAAATTACGAGCAGTTAATAGAGCACCTGTCGGAGATTCCGGGACGTCCCCGGCACCAGCTCTGGCGGCTGCAGTCGTTACTTGCCCTTGAGAAAGAAGACTCTGCGACAAGTCTCTACCAGGGAATGGACTCCGAGGTAGTTGCCGAGGCTGCCGAACAATTGGGTGATTATTATTTTGAGCGGGGAGACTGGCGCTACGCTCGCGGCTACTACGAGGAGGCTGATGAGACGCCGCGGGTTTTGATTAGACTGGTCGAGGTGGAGATGGAGCAGAAAAATTATGAACGGGCCCTGGACCGGCTGGCCGCTGTGCTTGAAAAACCGGCCGATGAACTGGCTGAGGACGAGTGGATGCCGGTTGTTCTAAACCGGCTGGAAGGGATTGTTGAAAAGGGGGAGATACCTGAAGCCGGGCTGCAAAAAATTACCGCACACCCGGAGCTATTTGAACAGTTGGACGAGGCTGCGCCGTTAGCGCTCAGTTGGGCGTTAGAGGCGGAGCAGGTGGAGAAAGTAAAAGAATATTACGAGTGGTTGAGCGCGGAGCAGCTTGAAGAACAACTTTACCGTGAGCTGGCGGAATTTTTAAATAAACACGAAAAATGGGAGCTGCTTGAAGAAATTTCCGGGGTTCACGCAGACCTGGACGAGGAAATTCCGGCTGCGCGTGCGTATTACCGGCTGGTTCCGCAGGTTCGGGGGAGTGATGATCCGGATACGGAAGTAGTAGAGAAATTGAACCAGGAGCTGGATGAGGCAGTCGACGCAGCTTCTCCCTACGGTCCGCGGCTGCAGGTATTAATTGGTGATTTTTATTTTCGCCGCGGTGACTACCAGCAGGCGGCGGTTGAATATCACAAGGTAGGGCTGTTATTTGACGAGCCGCCAAATCGAGCCCCGGCCCGTCTGAAACTGGGGGAAGCCCAGCTACGCCTGGGAAATGAAGAACGGGCCCGGGAGATCCTGGTCGAGTTAAGTGAAGATGACCAGGTAGAGGCTGAAATTAGTGGAGAGGCAGTGGAGTTGTTGAACGAGCTGTGAAATTTTTAATTGATAGCTGGCTCTCCGGTAGAAGGTTTAACTGTCACTTGAAGCCGGTGGTATGGAGCGCAGTTATTATCTTCTGTGTTATTCTGGTTATTTTACCCGAACGAACAGTCCGGGCTCGCGAACGAATTATAATTGAGGGCGAGGATCGAAAAGCGCCGGCGGCGGCTTATGAATACGAGAGCCGCGAGGACACGACCCCTTTCCAGCAGTTGCGGACAACTGAAGACGGACCTAACCCGGAGCGTGCCCAGCGGCCGGGAGTTTACCAACCTTTTGCTGAACACCGTTCTTTTAATCCTTCCCGCCCCTATACGGTAACTTCGAGCGAGACGGTTGTGGACGAATACAGCGGCCGTGAGTGGTTTTTCTTCTCGCTCGGTGCCGGCGTCCTCCTTTTACTTGTCCTTTAAAGTTTAACTCTGGCACTCTGAAGGTGAGAAGATGAAGGAGTGGAAACGAGAACGGCCGAAGTTTAAGCCCGATCCCCGGGGGACTAAGAAGCTGACTATAACGGCTAAGTTCGCCATTGTGGTCGCAATTTTGCTGATAATCGGGTATTTTTTGGGATTGTTTTAATAGGATATAGCAAAGTTTAGCCAAAACATTCCCATTCACCAGTGGTAATATTTAGCTGCAGGCGTGTTCCACCGCCACCAGAACATTCTGTTCCCTCATGATCTGTAAATGAACAACCAGCAGGCATATCGATAAGAATACCACGTTCATCCTGAGTTTCTCGGAGTCTAAATCGAGAACCGGAACCATCAGTTGGTTGATCAGAATGCTTCCATAAGCGTTCAGGCAAATATTCTTCCATTTCCTCACAATCATCACCAATAGTTCCGTCGCCGCAAGCATCCTCTAAATCTGACCAACTGTATTCTCCGTCAGCAATGGCCTGATTAATAGAGGTATGTATAGTTCTTAGGTCACCTTGGGCGCGAGATATACGAGCATCACAAATGGCGTCCATCACCTGTGGGACGGCGGCAGCAGCCAAGATGCCGATGATAGCTATGACTACCAGTAATTCGATCAGCGTAAAACCTGTCCGCTCGTTGTAATCAATCAATTTAATCACCTTCGCTAAAAAATTTACTTACTGGTGGAGAAAAGTCGTCCAATAACTCTGATTTCAGGTTTTCGTCGTCTAAGATTGTAAAATTCTTTTCAAAACCGGTTTCGCCCCGGGTATGTACTTCAAGCTGCTCAGCTTCCGGGTCAACCAGCCATAGCTCGCGGACTCCCTCACGGTAATAGATAGATTTTTTTACCGTCCGGTCCCGTTCTTCAGTTGATTCTGAGAGTACTTCAATCACCAGGTCGGGAGCCCCTTCAATTACCTGTTTGCCGGCCTGTTTCATTCTTTCTTTAGAGAGAAAAAAGATATCTGGCTGCAAAACGTCGTATTCAGACAGTTTGACATCCATCGGGGAAATAATAACCTCCCCCAGATTATGCTTTTGCACATATTGGTAAAGCAAAAAATTAATACGGTTAACAACTTTTTGATGTTTAAAACTCGGCGAGGGAATCATGTATAAATCTCCTCCTATCAACTCGAAACGCTTGTCGTCGGAGGTATGCAGATAGTCACGGTAGGTAAGGGGAGGCTGTTTTTTTGTCCTTACTTCCATTGCTTTATCCTCCGGATAAATCAGATTATGCTACCCTCTGTACTATACAAATTTAACACATTCTCACCGTTTTATCCAGAACTAACCGCGACTCCAGCAATTCACTTACATGAAACAGCCCATAATGGTTCTACTCTGCGCCCATCCGCGTTCATCTGCGTGCCATAAGAACTTGATCTTCGCTCTTGAACTTGACCTTGCTCTTGCTCTTGATTTCTCCGCACTTTCGCCTGCTCGCATGCTCGCCTGCTCGCCTGTTCGCAGGCTCGATGTTCACGCCCCGCTCCCTGCTCCCCGCGCCCACTCGCCCCATCTCCCTATCGCCCCACCGCCGCTCTCCCGCTTGCTCGCAAAAATTCAGCCTAAAGCTTAAAGTCCAAAGCTCAAAGCTAATTCAAATTGGTCAAGCTCTCATAATCTTGTTCATGTTCTTGATCTTGACCTTGATCTAAAGCTCGTCATTCCGGCCCCCGAGCCGGAATCCAGTGACTTTGGGCTGGATTTTGATTTTTCGCCTCTTCGCATGTTCGCAAGCTCGCCTGCTTGATGTTTACGCCACACGCCAAGCGCCCTGCTCCCCGCTCCCCGCGAACTTTCCCCCACTCGCCCCATCGTCGCTTCGCATCCCCACTGCACTTGAACTTAATCTGCGTCCACCTGCGCAATCTGCGTGCCCCATCGCACTTGAACTTCCTTTGCATCTTCGCGCCTTTGCGTTCCCTGATTTTGCCTTGTGATTTACGCTCTTGATCTTGCTTTACCTCGAACTTTCGCCTGCTCGCATGCTCGCCTGTTCGCCGGCTCGATCTTTACCCCCCAACGCCCCACCACCCTTTAGCTTTTCCCGGGCTCGGGCTGGAAAGCAAGACACGTTGGCTCAATATTTGACATAAGGGGGATTATAGACGATAATTAATATGAAGAGGGATGGTCAAATATCTGGATTTACTGGGGGGTAAACTCTCATGAATAGACGTCAAGCCTATGAGGTTGTTTTAGTCGCTGTTATTTGTATATTAGCGGTGCCCGGTTTTTTGCAAGTGCATAGCGATGCGCGGAGCGCTTCATCGGCCAGGGGCAGGAGTCAACAAATTGAGCTTGATTTACTAACGGAACGGCGTATACCGGATACCAAGATTGACCTTGAACCTACTTCAGAACAGCAAAAAAATATTATTCGTGAGTCCTGGAGGGTAAATGTAAATGAGGCAAGCGAAGAAGAACTGAGATCAATCGATACTTTGGGTTCGAGGGATGCCCGCCGCATTGTTGATTATCGTGATCAGGGCAATGTATTTTACCGGCTGGAGGATCTGCAACAGGTCGCCCGGATAGGCAGTTCAACCGTGGAAAAAATAAGACCGTATGCTACTGTGGGACGTAATTACATGGATGAAGCGCCCGAAGAAAGGCCGTCAGCTTCCGCAACTGCCTCAGCCGACCCGTCCGAACCTTCAGAACCCGAGGAACCGGTAACAGTTGATCTAAATACTGCCAGCGCCGAAGAATTTCGGTCCATCCCCGGAATCGGTGAAGCGAAATCCAACCGGATTGTAAATTATCGGGAGAATACCAGTTATTTTGATGAGGTTGAGGATTTTAAAAATGTTTCTGGTGTTGGCCCCGAAACTTTTGAACGGTTCAAAGAACATCTGGAAGTATCGACGTCACCGCGTGAAGCGCGGAGGTTAGCAGCTTCCGATCACGACTCATCGCAGGATGCTGATGATGGCGAACAAGTGAACATCAACACGGCGGGGATGGAAGAACTGCAGACCCTCTGGGGGATTGGTGAGGCAAACGCCCGGCGTATTATTGAATACCGGGAAGAACACGGCGATTTTTCCGAAGTGGATGAACTGGAAAATGTTACTCGTATTGGGCCAGCAACTGTTAATAATTTACGCGGCGAGGCCACGGTTCGCTAAAATTGAGATGGGATGATCTGATTGCCAAAGAGTAAATTCAAGGACTACGAGGTAAGTGAACCCTCCTGGACTGAATCAGACCCGGGACTATTAGGCTGTATTCTGACCTTTGTTCTCCTGGTTTTGACCGCTGTGCTCTGGTATTATGCAGCTCCCGAGTATGCTCGCTGGTGGTTTACGCGGGAGCCGGAGCCGGTCAGCGTCTCAGGGGTTGATGTGCGTACGGATGGGACCATACCGGGTCGCCGCTCCCGGGAGATGGCGGTCGTTTTTTTGACGTTGGTTTCGGTGACGGCATTCTCGTCCAGGCACCTGACAATACTACTTCGCTAATCGACGGCGGCGAGGGGCAAGATCCTCAGGATAGCGACGTTCCGGATTATGACTGGGCTTATGAGCTTTATTTACCCTTTTTCAAGACAATTGGAATTAAGCGTCTGAAATTTTTAATAAACACAGTGCCACTGAGCCAGTATATGGGCGTTCAACCGGACCTTGTAGCGCATCAGTCGGTTCATATTGATCGCCTCTATCTCCCCGATTATTCGGCCGGCTTTTTTTCTTATCGTCGTCTCCAGGCCGAAGCTCATGAAAAAGTGCAGCAGCAGGAGCTCAAGCCGGGGGAAATACTTGAGTTTGGTCCCGGAGTCAAAGGGAAAGTTCTCTTCGGCCAAACCGAGGACGTTTCTCCAGATGAAGCCGCTCACGTTATTTATCTCAAATACGGCGATGTGAGCTTTCTGCTGATGTCCCACCTCTCCGCGGAATTGGAGGAAGAACTAACTGTCGAGTGGGGGGATAGCCTGCAGGCTGATGTGCTTAAGGTGGGTCGCCACGGGGCAGCCGGCGCTACCACTGCTGAGCTGCTGGAATTTGTCCAGCCCTCATACGCCGTAATATCGACTTCCTCTGAAAATCCGCTTAATGCTCCTGATGAGCAGGTGATTCAAAGACTTCAAGACGCCGGAGTTCGGTCAAATAATATATACAGAACTGACGAACAGGCGGATATAGCAATCTACACTGACGGCCGAGCAGTCAGGATAGAATCGGGAGCGATGCCTTCTTTTTAGCCCGACTTCATCAATAATTTCAATAGAGCCGGAACAGAAGGTTAGCGCAATTAGATTAAAGGAGTGAATATGCGTGGATTCGAAAGTTATAGGGAAACTCGCCATTATTTTTGCCTTGCTGGTGCTTCTTGTTTTTGGTCTCTATCACTCCAGCTCGTTTGTAATGGACATAGTAATTAACGAAGCCGCCCGCGGGGATCATCTCTATATTATTCGTATTTTTCACAGTCTTGGGGCTGAAATTGACCGTACCTCGGGAGACAATTTGCAGACTATGCACATAGCCGCTCGTGGGGGGAGTCCGGCGGTGGTTGAATACCTGTTGGAACACGAAAAGAATGCCGGTTATGGGAAGGGAATGACGCCGCTTATCTGGGCCGCCGGTGAAGGCCACGCTGACGTGGTTGCAAAACTGGCTCTCGCCGGTGCTGATATGGAGGCGCGTATCAGACGGTTCCGGATGACCGGCTGCACTGCTCTTCACCTGGCTACTGCCCGGGGGCATTCAGAAGTCGTTAAGACCCTGGCTCTGTATGGGGCGGATATGAATGCCCGCAGTAGAGGCGATTATATGCCCGGCGCAACCGCTCTTCATATGGCCGTGGAAAACAGAGATAAGGATACCGTGAAAGAGCTTATGTACCAGATTGAACGCGGGGTTGAAGTTAATCTTGAAGACGATGAAGGGCGAACACCACTTGAACTGGCGCAGGAAAAAGTACACGATGAGATCGCTGACATACTGGAAAAACATGGCGCCGAATAAGGAGTTGGAAAAAATTTGAATGATCGAAAAAAAGTATTTGTAATCCATGGACTGGGCGAAAAAGACGGCCTGGGCCGGGAATCAGGTGGAGATCTTGATACCGTAGCTTCCAATGCTTTCCTCAGCGCCTGGATAAAAGACGAGATAAAGGGCGCCGCAGTTTATGGAGAAGATTATGAGTATGATTTCGTCAACTATTCTGAAGGACTGCGTCACCTTGACATACATCCCGGCTGTGATCTTTATCTGCCTGACTTTCCCCTTGACGCCCTGCCGCCGCGTCTTGAGATGCACCGGATCCGGAACGAGGAGGAAGCGTTTCTTCGCCGGGACTTCTATCTGGAATTAGAAAAAATAAGAAAACTTTTTTACCTCAATCCCGCCCCCTTTCCGGCGGCCTGGAAGGAATCTTTCAACGCTCTATTTAAAAACGGACGGAAAGTAAAAAGCGAACGTGAATTTCACGAGATAAAAATGGCCCGGGAATACGCCGGTCTATTTTTGGCTGTCGCCCGGCAAATCAAGGCGGACGGTGGTCCCGGCGAGGTGACGGAACTAATAGCGGATTACCTGTTCGGGACAAAATTCAGGGATACCCGCGAAAAATTGCAAAATTTATTCGCTTCCAACACCAAGCAAAATATTATTGATGAGCTACCACAAAAACTGGTTCGTGAAAGGCTGCTGGTCGCCGATTCTGCAGGATTTGATTTTGCCTGCCGTGGTCGCCTCGACTGGCGCGATCAGCTAATGGGCCCCTGGGTGGAAGGTGTGTCAGTTTTTTCCAGCACATGTTTGCTTATAAAAAAACTGGACGAATGTCTCTCCCCGGACGCAAAAAAAGATCTTGCCGCCTGGCTGGAAGGTATTAAGAAATCGTTGTTAGCCTCCGCGTCTGAACTGCTGGATCTCATTGAGCGGGTGGATGAGGCAAACCCGAACAACAGCAATGTTCAGAAGATGCTTCGCCACCTGAATGAAGTAGTCTCTTACTGGGATTCTATTTCCTACCGCAGTATTATTGAATTCAACCGCGCCAGCAGCGAAGACCTCGCCGTTCAGATAACTGAAAGCCAGACCGGACGTCCGGTTGAAAACCTGGAAGTGGTGTTCAACGTTAGCGAGGGCCCGGCCAGGTTGTCAGCGCCGGATGCCCCGGATAACAAGGTGAAGAACATGGCCGTGCCGACAAATGAAAACGGCATCGCCCGGGCCCGGCTCGATTGTGAACAGGGCGAAAAATTTGGTGTCACCGTCACCCACAATGATCTCGATTTTATAACTTACCCGGAAAACCTTGCGCTGAGCAAAAAATATTTTGAAGAACATCCCGACCCCGATTCGATTGAGTTCCGGCTTGTTGAGTATCTTTCTGGAGAAGAACAGCGCCAGGAGACAGGCTCGAATATCGACCGGATTGAAGCCGGCGATGAAGTTGCCTCCCGGCGGGCCTTGCAGGTGCAGTGTGAGTTGATCGAACGGGATGTGAAATATCTTGCGGAACAGGATGTGAGGCTGGTGCGGCTGGACGACCACCACCCCTATACTCCGGCTATTTTACAGCAATTGGAAGAACTGGTGGAGAAAGATCTTATCGAAGCAGTGGTTACTTCCAGTAAACCACGGGGGCAAGAACAGCCAATCGAACTCGCCCGGTGTGGTGCCGATTTGATTTACGATCAGTTTATTAAAGGGACGTCGGCGGATAACCCCGGACTTTCTCGGCTGCGGGAGGAAGCTCACTACCAGGACCTGCATATAAAGAGGGTGGAACTGGCGCTGGAAATCTCGAAACTGATTGGTTCAAAATACGATAAAACAGAAATAACCGAAAGATTATCTGAAGTAAAAACGGAAGCTGAAATTGAAAATATAATGGAAGCCCAGGGTTGGGATCAGGAGGTTCGTGAATACGAGGAAACTCTGGAAAAATTATTGCCCCGCCTGGAAAAAGCAACCTACCGGATACGGCTCGTTAACCCGCCGCAGGACCGGGATTACTGCTCCGCTGCCGGCTGGCGCCGGTTTTTGCATCCATTGAAACTTATTTTTGGTGACAAAAACGGCCAATTTTTTAAGGAACTATACGCTCGCTCGCGTAACGAAGCGGTTACAATCTTCTGTGCTCTCTCCCCATTCTGTGACGCCTCAATCGGTGAACCCAGTATCAACGTCGCCTCGGCGCTCAACTATTTGCGGCGTTTCTACAAGATGGATTATTTTTTCTACGCTTATGGTTCTTTCTTGTTATCCACCCGGCGAGTAAATGAGGAAGGGTTTACGATTGACTTGAGCAATCTTGTAAGCCAGATAGGCAGCCCTGCAGATGGTGGCCACGCCGCCGCTGCGACCGGTTCCCCGAACAGCAATCCCGCTTTCCCGGAGGAGAGGTTTGACCGGGTCTCGGCCGAAAATTTTGCCGAATACATCTACTATTTGACCGACATAACTATGCAGGTAACGGGGCTGGAAATGCTTCAGGATATAGAAGAACTGCCACCGCAAAATCTCGAGGTGGGAATGCCCGACGTGCTTGAGCGGCTGGACAAGGAGGTCTATAAGCTTACGCTGAGCGGGCCCCGTGGAGAACTGGATATCTGCACCGTGATGGGCCTGCGCACCGGTAAAAACGAGGTGGATTTAACCATGCCCCTGGCCCTTGTATATTTGAAGCAAAAATACTCGATGGACTATCTTTTTTATTCACTATCTCCGAATAAGTTGATTATGCGCAATGTTCACGATGACGTAGAGCTTATCGATCTTGACGAAACAGCACGGAAGCTTGGGACTTTCCGCGATGGAGGACATCCACGTGCCGCCGCCTGTCAGCCGCGCTTCAATCCCAAATTTGATGAAAAAAACTTTCAGTATATCATTGACGAAAATATGGAAGAATATGTACACTTTCTCGGTAGTCGCTTAATTGAAGAACTTCCGTTTGAACAGTTCGAAGTGGAGGAATATAAATCACCTGAGTCGGACAATACTTACTGACGCTACACCGGAATCATAGAACCTACCGACGTTCCCCTCTCCCCCTGGGGGGAGAGGGTTAGCCCCGATAGAAATCGGAAGATCGGGGCAGAAGATACGATTTCTCCATCCCGCCCCGATTTCTATCGGGGTTAGGGTGAGGGAGAGAAAAGATTTGGGGTTCGGTAGGTTCTGCCGGAATCTCATGAAAGTGTCCCTTTGTCTGTAACTGTTCACCTATTCCCTCCCCCCTGGAGGGGGAGGGTTAGGGTGGGGGGGAAAAGGGGACATGATATTGTTCATCCGTTAATCGTCCGAAATTTGAGGAGAAAAATATGGAACTTTTCCCGGGAAACCTCTCCAACATACAAAAGCAGTATTTAGACAGCCTGAACGACTTCCAGAAGGAACAGCTCAGGGAGGCCCTGTCTATATTACCTGAGGGACGCCGGGATGGCTTAAGGCGTCTGGTCTGTACTCCAGATATGCATCTGAACAGCGAACAGCACGAGGCGCTCCTGCACCGTCACTCCAAAAACGGCCCACTGCTTATCCTCGCCGGAGCGGGGAGCGGTAAAACAGCAGTGATGACCCGGCGGATTGTTTTCCTGATGCTGCGTGGTGTTTCGCCTACCAATATCTTTGCCACCACTTTTACAAATAAAGCGGCTAACGAGATGAAGATCCGTGCGAAAAAAATCTTCAGCCGGTCACTCGAAGAATGTAGCCCGGAAGAACAGAAAAAACTGGCTCCTTTCAAAAAAGAGCTGGAAGAAGAATCGTGGATTGGCACCTTCCACTCGCTGGGCAAAAAAATACTGGAACTCTCTTTGCCCGGAGAAAAAAGACCACTTATCAATCGTATTCATGACCATTTTTTACTGCCCCTGTCTCTGCTTGAACCTGAAGAATCCCACGAGCTTTTTGAAGAAGTTTATAATAAAAATCCCTCGCTCACGTACAGCAATCTTGAGGATCAAAAATCAAAAATATACGAGTGGAGGAACGATCTTGTTTTACCAAAAGAGGCCTATGTTAATGCAGAAAAAACGATGGAGAAGACAGCGTCCAAATTATACCGGGCTTACCAGGAAGAAAAATTAAAATCAAGTCCTCCTGTCCTTGATTTTGCTGATTTGCTCAGTCTGCCCTCTCGTCTGCTGAGAGACGACGAAGAGGTGCGTGATTTTCTTCAGGACAAGTTCAAATACGTCCTGATTGATGAGTTTCAGGATACCAACCAGGTCCAGTTGATATTCAGTCAGTATTTGTCCAAAGAACACCGCCGCCTCACCGCGGTCGGGGATGACGCACAATCGATCTACGGCTGGCGCGGCGCGGATATTACAAACATTCAGCAGTTCAAAGAGTATTTCCCCGACGCCAAGATCGTCCGCCTGCAGAAAAATTACCGTTCAACGCCGAACATTGTGGAAGCTTCGAACAAAATTTTTAAAGGAAGTAAAAATATAACTGAAAAAAAGCTTGAACCGGGGCAGGGGACCGGTGATGATATGGATTTTGGCGACCAGATAGCGTTGTTTGAACTTCGTGATGCTGAAGAGGAACTGGAATTTCTGTCCCATGAAATTAAGCGGCTTGTTAGAGATGAGGGATACGGTTATGGCGATATTGCCGTTTTTTACCGCGTCAATTACATGAAAGAGCCAATAAGTAATCATCTCCATTCTAAAAACATTCACCACATGGAAATGGGTGACCGTTCGTTTCTGCACACCCCCCGGGTGGCGCTTTTTCTTTCACTTCTAAAAATTATAGAGGGCGCCTTTTTATATCAGGAGGATGACCTTGAAGATATGTTCCCTCATACGGAAGCGCTCCGGGAGTGGTGGCTGCGTGAGGGGACCCCCTTTGAAAAAAGTACGAGAATAACAATAAAAAGCGACCCAAATCTCTTCGAAGTACTGGTCGACTCCCGTCGGACCCGCACCTTCTGCAATAAGCTAACCGATACGGAAAAAGAATTCTTTCAACAGGAATCACAACTGCTCACGGATCTTTTCGGCAAATTGCTTAAAGATGGAAAAGTTGTCGGCCTGGTCCCGGAGGTTGCACCTATATTAAAAATTCGCTTACCGGGAGAGAAAACAAAATTACCCCCGAATTCCTTTTCCGCCCTGTTTATAGACTGGGTCAAAGAGACCTCGAAAGGAACAGGTAAACAGGGGCTGATAACATTCATGGACAATGTTGAACAGCAAAAACACGATCCCCAGTTTGTTCCCGGCAATCCCGAGAACTTCGTCAAGTTGACCACGCTTCACGGGGCGAAGGGGCTGGAATTTCCCGTCGTATTCTTCACCGGCCTCGAGGAGGGCATGTGTCCCTACAAACATTCCAGTGAGTCAAAAATCAGCCGGGCTCGTCTGGCGGAAGAAAAAAGATTGTTTTACGTTGGAGTCACCCGTGCTGAAGAAATTCTTTACCTGACCTGGGCTAAACGGCGCACCGTCTTTGACAGGGTCAACAAACAGGAGCGGAGCCGTTTTTTACAACTGCTGCCGGGTAAATTCGTCGACCACTACCGCCCCAACCGTTCCCTCTGGAAGAAAATAAAGGATTTTATCTTCAGTTAGACCGAACAATCCTCTCACGATGCTCCTCCCGCCTCAATATCATATTTATCCAGCTTATTGTAAAGCGTTGAGCGGTTGATACCGAGCTTTCTAGCAGCTTCGGAGAGATTACCCTCGCAATGCTCAATAATTTTTTCTATATGCTCAGCCTCCACGGCTTCCAGTGATTTTTGTATATCGGGAGTTTTTGGCAGTTGCTCTGTATCTGTTTCTTGAACGTTAGCCGGCAGCGAATTCAAGGTAAGCACGTCCTGCTGGGCCACGGTCAGGGCACGTTTTATGCAATTCTCCAGTTCCCGAACGTTGCCCGGCCAGTGGTGTCCGGTTAACGCCTTTAACGCTTTCGGGGAGATGGATACCACCTGCGGATTGAGCTCCGGGGCGTGTCGGCGCAGGAAGTGGCTGGCCAGTCGGGGGATGTCTCCCTCGCGTTCTCTCAGGGGGGGTAAATTAATAGACATCACATTGAGACGATAGTAAAGGTCTTCCCGAAATGCTCCCGACTCAATTTCTTCCTGAAGATCAACATTGGTGGCGGCAATGATACGTGTATCAACCTCTCTCGATTCGGTGCCTCCCACCGGTGTGAAACGGTGTTCCTGCAGAAAACGCAGCAGTTTTGCTTGCAGTTTACGGGGTAGATTGCCAATTTCATCGAGAAAAAGCGAGCCCCCGTCAGCTAACTCAAATTTACCAATCTTAGTCTCGTGAGCATCGGTAAAAGCTCCTTTTTTGTGGCCAAAAAGCTCGCTTTCAATTATTTCACTGGGCAGCGTGCCGCAATCAACAACGACAAAATTGCCGTCCTTGCGGTCGCTACTCTCGTGAATGTGCCGGGCGACAAGTTCTTTGCCGGTGCCGGTCTCTCCGCTGATCAAGACGCTGATATCAGAATTTTCGAGGGAGTTAACCTGGTTGTAAATTCTTTGCATTGCCGGAGATTCGCCGATTATACTGTCGGTTTCCAGCTCAAGTTGTGATTCCAGGACTTCGTTGCGGGCCCGCAGTCGGTGATGCTCGAGCGCTGCCGCAGTCTCAGCTTCCACGGTTTCAGCTTCGAAGGGTTTGGTTAAGTAGTTAAAAGCCCCTTCCTTCATGGCTTGAACCGCGTTATCCACCGACCCGTGGGCGGTAATCACAATAGTTTCAGTAAGCGGAGAATTTGTCTGTGTCCAGCGCAACAGTTCCAACCCGGAGATTCCATCCATTTTCAGATCAGTTAGCAGAACATCAATGGATTTTTGGTTCAGTATTTCTTGTGCTTCTTCGCCGCTGGCTGCGGAGAAAACCTGGTTTTCTTCCGGCCCGGCAAGCAAATCGGTTAAGGACTTACGCATCAAATCCTCGTCGTCAACAACCAGTATTTTATTGGTCATATTTAGTTTCCTCCTTTTCCAGCACTTCTGGCCGCCGCGGCAGTCGAACCGTGAATTTACTACCTTCCTCAGGTGTGGATTCGACATTGATACTGCCTCCGTGAATATCCACTACGCGCCGGCTGATGGTCAACCCCAGCCCCGTCCCCGACTTTTTTGAACTTTCAAAAAGATCGAAGACTCTCTCCGTCTCCTCAGCCTCTATTCCGACCCCGTAATCTTGCACACTTATTTCGATATAATCTTCGGTTTCACTGCCCAGTAAATCGATGCGCGGATTTTTTTCCTGGGCGTCGATAGCATTTTGAATAAGGTTAACCAGCACTGACTCAAGTTGTTCGGAGTCGCCATAAATTTGCGAGTAATCGGGCAGCCGATCGCTCACCTCAACATCAGCTTCCTGAAGACGCTCACTCATGTAATTGCGGACGTTAGAAATTAGTTGATTGGGGTCAAGCGGTTCAAATTCGGGCTTGCCGGTGCGGGCGAAGTCAAGCAAACCGTCAACGTTCTCCTGTAGTGTCTCCAGCCCATTGACCAATTTTTTAATTAGCTCAAAAGACTTAGATTCTTTATCAATCTCCCGCTCCAGCATATTCACATACAGCTTCATCCCGCCGAGCGGATTCTTGAGTTCATGGGTCACGGAAGCAACCATGTCGCCAAGCATCGACAGCGAACGGTTGAACTCCACCTTCTGCTGCATCTTAATCCGTTCAGTCCGGTCCCGCAGCAGCATTAATCGATCGACTTTGTTCACCGGCTGCCAGATGTATTCAAGATATCTCTCTTCAAATTTTATCATATTACTTTCCTGCTCAATACGGTCTTCAAGCAGTTCCGCCGGCAAATATTCTTCGGGATTTTCAAGTGGTGCCGGGAATTCGTCGACATCTCTCAGGTTTAGAAGTGCCGCCGCCTGCCGGTTGACCAGCCTGTAGTTGTCACCGCTTTCTTTTAGCAGCAATCCGGCGTCGAGGCTGGAGATGATTGAGTTGAGAAACTGTTCCTGCTGTGAGAGCTCTCGAGTTTTTTTCTTGACCTCACGGTCCAGTTCCTGCTGGATTGTTTTCTCGCGCTCCAGGAGTTCAAGCTGGCGCAGGGCAAAGCTGGCCTGATCGCTGAGCTGATGGGCCAGCACCCGGTGGAATGAGTGGCGTTCGGGTTCACTACCGACGACAAGAAAGAGCAAATAGCCGCCGCTGGCTGGTTCGAGAAGCTGAACCGAAAGAACCGGGCTTGAAGTTTCAAAATACGAACACTCCGGCCAGAAGCGGCAGCGAAATTCCAACACTTTTTCGCTAAAACTGGCGTTTGAAATGGTCGGTAGCTGTTTATCGTTGTTTTCAGCCGGGACAAGCTCTTCCTGGTCCAGGCGATACAAATATGTGTTCGAGTAAGGAAGTTCGCGGCTGATTATCTCGCGGAGAGACTTTAAGAGCTCTTCTTCAGTTTCATATTTTTGCAGATTTTTGCCCAGCCGTTGAACTCGCTGCAGGTAGAAGTTCAAGTTATCCAACCGGGTGATGTAATTTTCAAAGGGACGGAAAGCGAATTGAACACCTAACAAACAGATGAGCAAGACACCCAGGAGCAGGGGAAGCTCTTCTTCCAGGAAAATATAAACCGTACTGTAGCCGGGAGCAAGGAAAAGGTAGATCCAGCCGGCGATTAATATTCCTATCAGAGCACCGGCCAGCCACTTGAGCACCTGCAGTCCGGGAAGGTCTTTAAACATTGAACCGGTCCTTGTCTGTTGATGTGTACTGCCTGTTAGAAATCAGATTGTATCACTGATAAGAGTTGCAATCAATTAATCGAAGATGAGGTGCTAACCCGGATATGTACGACAGCATAACTGTCGTGCATTATCCGTCCGAAGGACACCCAGCCCTTTCCCAGTAAAGAGCTGGGTGGGTTAACCCCGCCCATTTGACGAATGGGCGGCCCTTTGGGCGGCCTATGCATAGGGTTCATGCATAGGCCGGGCTAACCTAAACTTGGGACATTGTGGAGCTTTGAGCTTTCGGCTTTTAGCCTTAAGCCGATGTTTTGGACCACAGATTAAGTTCAAAAGCAGTGGACAGGATTTACAGGATAGACAGGATATTTTAACGCAGGCGAGGACAGGGGGCGGTAGGCCCTGGTTGTAATATTTTTTGTATTTCATTTTGTTTGGCTATGTTCTATACTTTCAGTGTAGAAGGTGTTCATTTATGGGAGGGTTTTTCATGAAAAACGTAACTTTCAGAGTTCCCGAGGAAACAAAACAGGAAATGAAAGAGTTGTCCATGAACTGGTCCGAATACTTGCGCGAATCTGCTCGGGAGGCCCTGGATCAGGAACGGAAGCGCGAGATACATCAAAAGCTGCAAGAATCTGAAGAGACTGCAGAAAAAGCCGCCCGGGATATAATTCGTGAAATAAGAGACAATGGCCTGAGTATTAGATTTTCCTCTGTATAGCCTGGATAACAAGATACAAAATATCTGCCAGAGCCGAGCAATACCTTTATATCCAGGTGACTAAATTATCTGGGATTAAATCCGGCTGCAAGCCGAATCCCCCCGCCCAACCCCTGCTTTTGAATTAAATCCGCGTAAATCAGCGTAATCTGTGGTT
>CAZMIT010000022.1:0-20554 GCA_964566495.1 uncultured bacterium
GGATCGTAACCCAGCAAAGCCATGTTAGCCACACCGGAATCGGCCGGGCTTTCCGGCGGTATGTTCTGAAGCCGAAAGGTTCTTCCGGCCTCACAGAGCCGATCAAGGTTTGGTGTCGAAGCGGCCTCCCAGGGGGTCAATCCATTCAAATCTTCCTGGGGCCAATCAGCCATTCCATCGGGAACAACCAGTAGATAACTTGCCTTATTCACTGCTGTTCAAAATCCTCTTCAATGCGTAAGAGCTTTGGTTGACGGCCAATAACATCCAGCTGAGCGATTTCGTTGACAGCGGCCTGCACCGAACCCTCCCGGGCCCGGTGAGTGGTCAGCACAACAGGCACAAACTCGCCGGCCGAACGACCACGCTGCAGAACGGTTTCGATGCTAATCCGATGTTCACCCAGAATTTTAGTAACCCGGGCCAACACACCGGGCTTATCGGTCGCATGCAGGCGAAGATAGTAGCGGGTCGACAGCTCGGCGGTGGAAATCAAACCGCCAGCGCCGGCGGAATAATAAACCGCCGGCTGGGAGTTAGGCTCCATGGTAGCCAGCGATACAATATCAGAGACAACAGCGCCAGCCGTCGACGGTCCGCCGGCCCCCTTCCCATAAAGCATCGCTGAACCGGTGGGGTCGCTCTGGATATAGACAGCGTTATATTCACAATTTACCGCGGCCAGAGCAGAAGAGCGGGGAATCAAGGTCGGGTGGACGCGAACATCCACCTCATCGCGAATTTTTTTAGCAATACCAAGCAGCTTAATACTGTAGTTTAAACGCTCGGCATCCTCCATAATACTTGGAGTAATGGAGTTTATGCCCTCCGTGTGAACATTTTCAACCGGAACCGATATCCCGAAAGCAAGCTCAGCGAGCACCGTCATCTTATGGGCGCTGTCCCGGCCCTCCACGTCAGCGGAGGGATCCGCTTCGGCATAACCCTTATTCTGTGCTTCTGTAAGGGCCTCATCGAAAGAGAGACCACGGCGCCCCATGCTGGTAAGCATATAATTGGTCGTGCCGTTAATAATACCGTAAATACACTCAAAATCGGCGCCGACCATAGCCTCCCGAACAGTCCGTATTATTGGAATACTCCCACCAACAGCCGCTTCAAAGCGAATCCGAGCAGCGCTGTCAGCAGCGTGTTTAAAAATTTCCCGTCCGTAATGGGCAAGCAGCTCCTTGTTGGCGGTCACCACGTCTATTCCACGGGAGAGAGCCTCTTTGATTAGTTTACGCGCCGGATCAATACCACCAATCAATTCGACAAAAACGTCAAGGTCCGCCTCGGCCAACATTTCTTCGGTCTCAGTAAAAATCTCCTGTGCCGCCAGATGCTTTTCTGCCTGAGAAGGCAGTGAAGGCTCCGCCACCGCGACCAGCCGGACTTCGACACCGGTCCGGCGGGCAAGTTTTTCTTCTTTTTCAACCAGCTGTTTTGCAGTACTATAACCGACGGTGCCAAGCCCGGCGATTCCAACGTTGATCTGTGTGGTCATGCTATCAAACTCTTTCGACAGTGTAGATTTAATGAAAAAATTTACCAATCAAAATGTGTGAGTCGAACAAATCTCTGGTACCGCTCGTCAATATCCCACTCTTCCAGTTCAAGCAGCGGCCGGACACCAAAATCCTGGACAGTAAAGGAAGCAACTATATTACCGTGGACCAGGGCATGCTTGAGTGCGGTGAAATCATCACGGTCCCTCTGGGCAAGATAACCCATAAAACCACCGCCGAAACTATCCCCGGCTCCGGTCGGGTCCTGAACCAGGCTGACGGGAAAACCGGGCAACACGAACTGCCAGTCGTGGCCAACCATGAAGACTCCATGCTCGCCTTTTTTAATTATAACTATCGAAGGACCACGACGGCGCAACTTTTGAGCGGCTTTAATCAAATTAGCCTCTCCGGTCATCATTTCCGCTTCGGTGGCGTTAAGGAAAAATATATCTATCTGTTCCAGCACCCGATTTAGTGCCTTCGGCTTGCCGTCAATCCAAAAATTCATGGTATCACAGGCAGTTACCCGGGTATCGTCCATTTGTTCAAGAACGGAAAGCTGGATCTCCGGATCGATATTGCCCAGGAAAACGTAGGGGGTGTCACGATATGCTTCCGGCAGCTTCGGGTCAAAATCAGCAAAGACGTTTAAATCTGTGCTTTCAGTTTGAGCCTCAAGATCCGACTCGTAGAACCCCTTCCAGCGAAAAGTATCAGCGCCCTCAACGACATCAAGTCCCTTAAGATCAACGCCCGAGTTTTCCATTGAATCAAGCAGATAACGGTCAAAATCATCGCCCACCACACCAACCAGATTAACGTCAGCAAAACGACTGGCGGCCAGACTGAAATAGGTGGCGGCGCCACCAGGTTCTTCCTCAACCTCGCCGTGTGGCGTACGAATTGAATCGAAAGCAAGAGAACCTACAACAAGAACATCAGACATATTTCAACAACTCCATTTTACTTGATTTCGGGGTGGACAAATTTAAAAAGTAAGTTCTGGTGGGGGGGACAGTATTTCAGCCAACCATAAAGCTGCAACCGCCCGCTCTCCAAGTCGTTTCTAATTTTCGACAATACTTATCCAGTAGCTATCAATTTCACCATCCTCAATCATTTCTTCAGCAAAATCTTCAGCCTGCGAGCGGGTCGGGAATTCACCGACACGGACCCTGTGCCAGTCGTCCCCTTCAATGGTTGTTTCTTCGATCACCGCCGGATAGCCGGCAGCTTCCAGGCGCTCCCGCTCATGTTCGGCGGACTCCCTGTTCTCACTGGAGGCTACCTGTATAGTATAAAATTCTTCCTCGAGCTCAGGTTCATCAATTTCCGGCGGCGACGGGGTGTCGGGATCCACTTCTACCTCCGGCTCGTCCGGCTCGGTCGGTTCGGGCTCTTCTTCGGTAACAAGCCCCGGTTCCATCTCCCTTTCCACGGGTTCAACATCTTCCACCGGCGTCTCCTCATCAACCAGCAAAGCAGGCTCATCCTCAAGGAGTTCTACCTCTTCCTCGGGAATTTCCGGATCAGCTTCAAACTCAGGTTGATCAAAATCAAAATCCTCGAAATCTATCTCTTCATCCTCAAGCAGGGCAGCCAGTTCCTCCTCGGGGAGTTCCGGTCTTTCCTCAACTGCCACCTCCGTTCCCTCTTCAAACCCCCAGTTGTATCCAACATAAAACCCGGCACCGAAAAAGACAACCAAAAAAATGGCGACTCCGGTCAAAGCCCAACCGAGGGCGGTGGAACTTAACGTCCAGGCCTCACTATCGCGGCGACTATATTTTGGCATTGCTAACCACTCCTTTCAGAATCTACAACTAAATTAATCAATTCGTCTGCTTTGTCAAGATTTTTCTCCATTTTTTCAAGAAGCATTTCGGTATCTTCCTCGTCTATATCCAGGGCCTGCCAGACTTCCTCCTGGAAATTCGGAGTTGCACTATCTCCGGACCAGCCAACGTCTTTCACCCGCGCCATAACGTCACCGACATGAATAAACAGGGGCAACTGGCGGTATTCTTCCGGAGCCTTTAGGGGCGAGCGATAATACCTTATCCCATTAACTATATTTTCGGGCAAATTCCACTTTTTTGTTAGCCAGGCTCCAATTTCGGGGTGACCGGTTCCCAGAGTTTCCAGCTCCGCCTCATACAGTGAACACTGTTCCTGTTCAGCATAAGAAAGAATTTTTCGAAGCTCGCCCGGGGCCGAGAGATCGAGCAACATCTTGCCTATATTGTGAAGAATCCCGGAGACCAGGACTTCTTCCGGGTTTGGATAGCGATCCCAGCGAGCGACTATTTCGGCACCTATACCGGTGGCAATAGAATGTTTCCAGAGCCCAACCATGTCAAAACCGGGAACGCTCTTAGAACCAAACACATCCAGCACGGAAGCACTAAGGGCCAGACTTTTAATAGCGTCAAACCCAAGTATAACAACCGCTTCAGTAACGGTCGAAATTTCCCGGGAGAAGCCATAAAAGGCGCTGTTTACAATTTTTAACACCTTAGCGGTGAGCGAAGGATCCTGTGTAATCACCCGGTTAACATCCTGGGCAGTAGTCTCGGGGTCCTCGACCAGACTGACCAGCCGGGTAACGACTACGGGGAGTGTCGGCAAGTTACTAACATTGCCAAACAACTCCTGAAAATACTGTTCATCAAATGTTCCCTTTGGATCAGTCACTTCATTTCAACACCTTTGATAAATTCAACCGGATTCGGCGGCGTCAAATAGCTCACCGCCCGGTTGTAGTTTACGAGCAACCTCTTCGGCTTTACGCTGCAGATGACTTAAACTGCCGCTATTATCTACTATCTCGTCGGCCCGCTCAGCTTTTTCTTGGCCCGACAACTGGCGTTTGCGGCGCCGTTCCAGTTCGGAATCGGAAAGCCGGACACGTTTGTTTACGACTGCTTCCGGAGCAGTCACACAGATTGTCCAATGGCAGAGCCTATCCACCTGCGCTTCGAAAAGCAAGGGCGCATCGATAACGTAAAAACTCTCCCGGGGTTTAGAAACAATTTGCTTTATTTTTTTATAGACCAGCGGATGAATGATACTTTCCAACCGTTTTAGCTTATCCGGGTTAGAAAAAACTTCCTCGCCCAGCAAGCGGGGATCAATATAGCCCTCCTCGTCGGTAATATAGGTGCCAAATTCATCGACGACTGAATCATAAGCCTCGTGGCCGGGCATCATAAGTTCATGCGCCATCTTATCGGCGTCGAGATGCCGTCCTCCCTGCTCGGTTAGAAATTTACTGAAAGTGGTTTTACCGGCACCTATCGGGCCGGTCACGCCAACAACTGGTGTAGACATTTTCTTGCCCCCTCGAGTCAACTTTCCAGTTCCACAAAAATTAGTTCCTGCTTAACTAATTATAACTGATCTAATCAGCTAATATAAGGCCCGCTTATTTGCTCACTTCAGCCCAGTTTGCTCCCACTTTAATTTCAACCGCCAGCGGAACATCCAGTTCGACCGCCTCACACATCCTCTTCTCAACAGTAGCACTAACTTCCTGAACCTGAGCCAACTCCGCCTCAAGCAACAGCTCATCGTGGATTTGCAGCAGCATGTTATGATCATATTCGGTAAGTGGCGCTGCAAGCTCAATCGTTGCTTTTTTAATCAGATCGGCAGCTGTTCCCTGGATCGGAGCGTTTATGGCGCTGCGGCGAGCAAACTGGCGCCGGAAATAATCATCACTGTTAATTTCGGGGACATAGCGACGACGACCGTATAAAGTTTTAACGTACCCATTTTCACGGGCCTGATCGGTAACCTCTTCAATATATCGTTTAACTCCAGAATAACGACTGAAATACTTCTCAATATATTCCTCGGCCTCTTTTTGTGAAACATTTAAATCCCGAGCCAGGCCGTATTCACTTAACCCGTAAGCAATGCCAAAATTAACAACTTTAGCCGTTCGGCGGTCAGTCTCATCTACTTCTTCAACTGTCTTGTCGGACAATTCTGCTGCAGTTAAACGATGGACGTCACGGCCCTCTCTGAAAGCATCTACCAGAGTTTCGTCGCCAGAAAAATGAGCCAGCAGGCGCAGCTCCACCTGCGAGTAATCAGCCGCGACAAACAGATAGTTGGACTGTGAGGGGACAAAAGCCTCGCGTACACGACGACCAAACTCCTCCCGGACCGGGATATTCTGGAGGTTAGGGTTACTGCTGGAAAGCCGACCCGTAGCCGTTACCGTCTGGTTAAACTCTGTGTGCAGCCGGCCAGTCTCTTTGTTAACCGCTCTGACAAGAGGCAGCAGATAAGTCGACTCAATTTTCTCGTATTTACGGTATTCAAGCAGGATATCAACCAATTCGTGTTCACCCTGCAATTCTTTCAGCACGTCTACATCGGTACTGTATTCTCCGCTATCAGTACGTCCCTGAGGTGTTAAATCCAATTTTTCAAAAAGGATTGACCTGAGCTGTTTCTGACTGTTCAGGTTAAATTCCCCTCCCACCTGTCTGAAAAAATCCTGCAGATCTTGCGGCTCATTAAGATTATAAATTTCCCGCAGCCGGGCGAGGACTTCTGTCTCAATTGTTTCAAACTTTTCTTCGCTCTCGGCATCACGTGCTGCCAGAATTAACTCCAGTATCTGGCAACCGGTTTGCTGTAAGCCAGCGGTGGCGTGGTTATTATTGTCTGGGGACCGCGAATATTCTTGCGATTGACTCTGCAACCGGTGCCGGAGTTTTTCCAGGACTCCTTTAGCCGTGCTGGGCTTCCCGCTAGCGGTCTCCTTCAGGACCGGAAGGTCCAACTTCTCAAATAACAGGTAGCGGAGCTGAGTGGGGCTATTCAAATTAAACTCGCCGCCGACTAATTCGATAAGCTCTCTTAAAGAGTCCAGCTCTTCCGGCTCAAATAATTCAACAACAATTTTGAAAGCTTTTTCTTCAAGTGTCGCCATGATTTCAACGAGCTCATCAGAAATATTTTCCAGGTGCTCAGTATTTATTTTGACACCATTGTGTTCCATCAGAGCCAGTTCCCGGCTAAGCGGTTGCTCCAGGTCATCAAGTATTTGCCGCTGATCATCCTCCTGGAGTCGTTCAGTTATCGCTCTGCCGGCTTGCAACAGCCGGGCAAAAAGAGTGCCGCGCCATTTCAACCACTTCTCTCCCTTTTTCTGTTCCGGCTCAGTTTCCCCAACCCCGACCTGGCGGCGGACTACATCCTCCAAATTATGACCGGCTTCGGGAGAAAGCAAATAGGAAGCCAGTTTAAGATCCATGGGCTGCGCCACTAAAGACGGCTGCAGCCCAAGTTTATAGCCCAGTGCATAGTATTTTTTTAAGCCAAAAAAATAACAGAACACCTCATTTAAAATCTTTTCTGCCTGTTCAAATAGCTGCCGCCCGCTTGTCCCTTCAACTGCGGTAGCAATCACCCGACTGTCACGGACGAGCATCAGGTAAATAGTTTCAGCAGCGACAATTTTGGTTTCAGCAGCGTCAGTTTCAATAAAAATCCCTTCAAAATCTTCAGCCCTGAGATGCTTCGCCAGGTCAGCCGCCGGAACAAACTCAAAATCTATCTCAAGTTCCGCCGTACTTTTCTCTTTGCCTCGAAACATCCCCTTAATCTCCCGGAGAACAGAATTTAACTCCAGCTCGGCACAAAAATCCACTAAATTCGAGATATTTTCCGGCTCAAAACGACAATCTTCTAAATCAAAATCTATCTCACAATCCGAACGTAATTTTACCAGCTCAAAGCTCTCCCGGAGTTGTTCTTTTTCCTGGCGGATTTTTTTACCGAGATGGCCTTCAATTCTTTCTGAGTTTTCCAGTATTTCTTCAACATCAGCGTATTCTTCCAGTAATTTGACAGCGTAAGCGTCGCCTATACCAGCAACGCCGGGCACATTGTCCGCCGAATCTCCTGTCAAGGCAAGATAATCGGGCACACGCTGTGGCACAACGCCCAGTTCCTGCTCCACCTCCTTTGCATCCAGCAGCTTAACATCGGTCAGACCGCGGCTCTGTTTAAGCACTGAAACTTTCTCCGAGACCAGCTGAAAGAGGTCCTTGTCGTTACTGACTATAACTATTTCGCGATCCTCCAAACGCTTCCACTTTTTGACGAGCCCGGCAATTAAATCATCACTTTCGAGCCCTGGTTCAAGCAAAACAGGAACTTCGAGTAGTTCAAATATTTCCTTGATCCGACTAATTTGTGAACGAAGGTCATCGGGCATATCAGGGCGATTAGCCTTGTAATCTTCGAAAAACTCGTGGCGAAAAGTGGGCTCTTTAGAATCGAGAGCACAAACCAGGTAATCCGGCTCATATTCTTTCTGCAGCCGGATTAAGAACCTCAGCAGGCCAAACACGGCTCCTGTAGGTCGGCCGCTGGAATCCTTTAACCCGGCACTTTTCATGGCGTGATAACTGCGATAAATCAAATAGTGTCCGTCAAGGATGAAAATACGTTCGTCCATTGCTGGCTCCTTTCAAAATTCCGCCTTATTTTAAGTCTTCTATTAGCTGGCTTATGCATTTTTCTACGCTCTGCAGACGTATTTCTGAGCGAGAACCGGAAAAATTGTTTTCAATTACCCGCACGTCTGATTTAACCCGGGACCCTGTATAAACAAGCCCCACCGGTTTATCGGGGCTGCCGCCCCCCGGACCAGCTATCCCGGTTACAGCCAGACTCACGTCCGAACGAATTTTTTCACTCACGCCGGCTGCCATCTGGGCGCAGATTTTATTACTAACCGCCCCCCGCTCGCGCAGAACAGATTTTTCGACTCCTAACAAATTCACTTTAACCCGGTTCGAATAGGCAATTACACCGCCACGAAAGCAGGCGGAACTGCCCGGTTGTGCTGTTAGAGCTCCACCTAAAAGTCCGCCTGTACAGGACTCGGCGACAGCTACGGTCAGGTCTGTTCGCTCCAGGAGATGAAATAGCCGATCAACTAACTCTTTAACTTGGGGGTCAAAAATTAGCTCCTCCCGGCCCGTCATTCCCCGGTTCCCCCGGGAACGACCGCCGCTTCTTCCCGGTCAGCCTGGTAAATTGTCAGGCGGCTGCCCCCATATTCCCGATCACGCATCAGAAATAGGCTTTCATTTTTGTCTTGTCCGTAACTACGGTCAAGCTCAAGCCTGTAGTTGGCAAGTGAAGAGGTTTCCACAGCTACTATAGCACGTTCCCTGAGCCACTCTGCGCCAGCAACCAGTGGAAGCACACGCTGAGCATAATCCGTCTGATAGGGCGGATCCATGAATACAACGTCCACCGGCTCTGGTGGGCCACCTTCGGTTAAAAAATCGATCACGTCGCTCTGAATCCAATTTATCTCCTCTGTCCGGGTCACCGGCGGGGAGCTTATAATATCTACTCCATAAGCACAACGAGCCCCCTCATCGACGAGCGCCTGACTGACACATCCACTGCCGGCGAAAAGATCCAGGACAACAAGATCTTTGATAACGGGCCTCAAAATGTCACAAACGGCCTTAACAACAACGGCCTTAGTTTTCTTTACCTGAGGGCTTTCAGACACCATTTATCGTCCTCCGAACGCCAAATAGTTTCCTGATAACCATCCCTGATATTGGGCACTACTTCTCCAGGTTTATACTGCTCCTCGTAATAACTGTAGATAATTCTTATCTCCTGGCCGGAGGTTTTCAAATCCAGTAGCTGATAATCATATTCTATCCTTGCCAGGCTGTCAAAACGCTCCTTCAGCTGATCCAGGAACTTCTGTTTTGATTCTTCTTCCGAGCCCAGTTGAAAATCCGAACATATTTTAGCGCGTAAGGCTTCTAAATCCAGGTTCTTATAAGCATCTATAAACTCTTCCAACGCAGTTAACGCCTGGCTTTCCAGAGTAGTAAACAGATGCTGCCGCTGGTAGCGAGTATAGCGCCCCCGATTTACCATGTAGTCTGTGTCCGGCTGCCAGCCGGCCAGAATAGAATCGAGGCGACGAATTCGATCCTCCAGATAGGGATGAGTTCTAAATATTTCAAACTCTCGCACCGGAAAAGCTTCGCTTTTCTCGCCTAACATCTGCAAGAATTCTACCATGGCCCGAGGTTCGTAACCGGCCCGTCTCAGATAGGTCATCCCCAGCTCATCAGCTTCATACTCGGCGGAACGAGTGTAACCTCGAGCTAACATGTCTGTCCCCACGATACCACCGATAAGGCTACGACCGTCAGTGGCGCTTACCGCCGCAATCGAAGTAAAAATAGAAGCCAGTTGTAGTTGTGTTCTTTTCTCACTGTGATAAGCACTGACATGGCCCAGTTCGTGACCTATAACAGCAGCAAGCTGTGCTTCTGTCTCTACTTTTTCCAATAATCCGCGAGTGACATAAATATAGCCGCCCGGCAGGGCCATAGCGTTAACCATGAAGGTATCCAGTATCTTAAACTGGTAATCCAACCCCGGCCGGTCAGAAAAGGAAGCTACCCGCCGGCCGACATTTCTTACGTAGGCCTGGAAAGCATCCGATTCGTAAACCCCCACCTCATTTTCTAATCGCCGCGCCGCCCGCTCGCCCATCCGCCGGGCCGTCTCCTCGGGAATAAAAACGCCCCCCCCGTGAGGATCACCAGGCCGCCCCGGTGCACAACCCCCAACCACAATTAAAACTAAAATTAAAACCGCCGGGAGACAAACTCCTCGCGCTGGCATGAGTTAATACTCCTCGCCCGGCTCATAATCCTCCAGATAAGCGTAAATTGAACCAAAATAGGCCGAAACTGCAATTTGGTAGGGAATCTGACGCTCGTCCTTGCTCAACCAGAATCGAATGTTCTCCACCCGGTCGGTTACCTCTTCGCCCTCTTCGTCTAAATCGCCAGTTTTACGTTCCAACCCAACTCCAACAAGATAAGCTTTTTCCCAACCGTCATAGGTCCGAACATCGACGATATCGGTGACATCCAAATAAATCTGAGCTACTTCGTCCCCGACCTGCACCGGAAAACTATACTCGTTGCCTACTTCCAGCTCCTGGGAACGCAGGAAAAATACCGCTGACAACGCGTCCTGGGTATAAGGGGGTATCTCCCCTCGTTCACCATCATCATGCATAAAAAAACCTTTGTCCTGATAATAGCGAACCCGCTCCTCGTCCTCCTCGTCCTCATGATCCTGGAAATAATCATAGCCCCAGGAAAACAGTCCCCCGACGTCCATAAAACTAACCGCCCGGTCGCTAACGCTATAAAGCCAACTGGCCATCCCCTTGCTTTCTGCCTCCAGGGTTAATTTAAAAACATCCTGGCCGTTGAAGTCATCTTCGTCAACCTGCACCCGCAGCTCACCGGCTGTCAGACCAAGATAAGTCACTCGCCAGCGCAAGCGTTCACCCGGACCAAAACGGGGGGTGATTTCCCGCGGGTCAAAATCGGGAGAAATATCAAAGTGTTCTGGAACTTCCGGCAGCTCGTCAACAGCCGGCGTATCTTCTTCAGTCGCCCCTTCAACAGCCGGCGTATCTTCTTCAGTCACCCCTTCAACAGCCGGCGTATCCCCGGCCGCAGCCTCTATCTGTGAAAAAAGCAGTCCAGCTATCAAAAGAAGACCAAGAACAAATAATTTAAAATAATTAAGCCGCTTGTTGGGCAATTCATAAAACATCGCAAAACCCTCCGATAGAACAAATTAATCGAGCAAACTCGCTCCTGAAACAGGGCTCAGACAGCCCCCCGCTGATCATCCATTAAGATTTCTTCCGTCCTACGTTGTTAACACCAAAAAGAGGGGATTAAATTCCTGCAACTACTCACCTTCTTTTCCCCCTTAACGGGGGGGAACAAAGGGCGGCCGAGCAGTCAATCGAGCCTGTAAACCCCGATGCAAATTAGGGGGAGGAGATAGATGATTAGTTACAAATTACCTTTTTTAAAAAGGTAATTTTTACCGGGTATTTTTTACCCGGAAAATAGCTTATTTTCCTTATTTATTAGAGAATTTCCATAGTTTTAGCCATTTAATTTCACTGCTGGCTCAGATCATGTGGCATAGAACTTGCTTTATTATTAATTGACAACCAGAGGAGGTGAATTAAGATGGCGAAGGAAAAAACAGTAGTTGCCGACCAGAAACGTATTCATCAGCTTGAGCCGGGTATGGTGCTTGCGCGTCCCGTATACGGGCCCGGAGGCTGTCCTCTGCTGCACAAGGACAAGCCCTTAACCCGCAAAGGGATCGAGCGCCTCCGCCGTCACAACAAGCGATTCGCGTATGTTTACCTCCCAGGTTACGAGCCGGAGGTAAAAGAGACAGCCTAACTTAAATTTCCCGGGCGTCCGGCATCTAAATAGGCCATTCTATGTCCAGTTCAAGCGGTTCAAAGTTTCTTTCCGAAAACTCACCCTCATATAATATAAATCGACAGTTGTCATGATCATCGGTAAGGTACATGGTAGTTGTCTGAATAGTGATTTTTACGCCTGAGCGGAGCGTTTCAGAGACCCTGATCTCCCCCCCTTCAAGGTCATCGATTTCTGTTTTTAACTCCATCAACTCCTCGCTCAAGCTTTCTATTCTGTTCTTAATTGCTTTGGCGCGAGAAGCCAGTTTTGAACGCAATTCCTGCTTGTCCTCGGGCAATTTATCCATGCCACCGACCTTTTCAGCGACGTCCATCAAACCTTTAATTCCACTTCTAACCTTATCCATGTTGTCTTTTTGAACATCAATTTCATCTTCCAGTTTAGCAACCCGGTCGCGCAGCCGAGGAGAAATCCCCACATCGACTTCAGTTTTAGAAGCCAACTTAGCACCAATTTTCTGAGCCTGGACTATATTCCCGGCGCGCGTCTGACCGCCAATAATATCCCCGCGACGTTTTCCATCGATGATCACGTTTTCCTCGGCATCCACCTCGCTGTGCATAATCGCCTGGCGGACCATCACGTTCCCCCCCGCCTTAACCCGACAGTTTTCGACATATTTGGCAAAGACGTTGCCCCCCGCTTCAACCAGTCCTTCATCCCTTCCTACAAGTCCCTGTTCAACAACTACATCACCCTCTGTTTTTACGTGCGCTTTCCCCACCGATTCAGCCTCCACCCCCTGCTTTGCCTCGACTTTAAACCCGTCCAGGATCATCCCCTTGACTATTACAACGCCGTCAAATTCAATGTTTCCCACCTCGTAGTCGAGGTCGCCGTCAATCTCGAGAACCGGTTCAACAATCAACTCCTGAGTGTCCTTGTCGCCAATCAGACGGGCCCGACCGTCCCGTTCGGCGACAATTTCCGTGCCGTCGGAGGAGAAAGTTGTATTTTCGCCAGCTTTAATTTCGACGTCCTCGCCGGGTTCGGGCGGAATCTCCTCACCATAAACGGATCGTCCCACTTCGCCGTCAGTGGGAGAATAAATCTTGGCCAGCACTTCTTCCTCCTTAACACTGACCACCGTTTCGCCCTCCCGGAAATCAACCGTTTCCTCCTCAACTTCTTCCTCCTCTTCCTCCTCGACATCGATTTTGAGCTCAATCTTACCGTCTTTACCGTGCACGGGGTCCTTGCCCTCGGCGATCAGCACTTCTTCCTCAAAAATTTCTTCCTCAAAAACCCGGTCGACGGCCGCCTCGTCATAGTTGATCCCCTCCCCCTCAAGATAATCAACTACTTCTTCCTTTTTCACCGCAACACCCTCCGGTTTTGGGGGAATGACGGTAAGATATGCTTTAGTTTCATAATTATTTATATTCACACTGAAACTGCCGTCAATTTCAGGATTACGCTGCCGCGGACCAATTTTTTCGGGTTCCCCGCTCGACTCCTCCACCATCTCCTCCACTTTAATCCAATCAATATCCTGGTCGTAGTTATTATCCTCCAGCTCTTCCTTTACCTGCTCCAGGGTGACCGGCAGCCCGTGGCCCTCTGGCGGATAGACGGTCAGCATCAACCCGTCAGGTGTGTTTTCCAGGTTAATAAAACCGGCGACGTCTTCCTGCTGTTCGGCCTGTTGAAGCAGATCAAAAGCTTCCTCCTCTTCCTCTTCCTCACCGTCTTCACTGATTGCCTGGATCTGTTCTTTTTTGACCACCCGGATCAGGTAGTCTTTTTTTCCAAACCCAAATACGCCGGGCTTACCTTCTTCTAAAATTTGCACGGCTAAATTTTCAGGTGATTCCGCCAGATACTCAGCCGCCTTTTCCAGCCCGGCCTGGGGGGATTTACATTTAACTTTGACCGAATCCCTTTTCTCAGGATCAAAATAATGGCGAACTTTATCACGATTTTCTCCTTCACGAACCTCAACCGCCCACCACTTTTTGGCTATTTTGTCTGTGCCTTCCTCTTCTTCCTCATCCTCTCCTTCGTCCCCTTCTTCCTCAGGAAGCGGTTGTTTTTCCTCTTCCGGGGTAATATCTATTAAAACCAAATCTTCGTCCTCGTCCAGCCCTAAGAAGAGCCGGAACTGATCCTCGCGATTGAACAGCGGTTTTTCTTCCTGGTAAATCACATGCCGGCGCAACTCTTCCATCCCGGGTGTCTCGTATTTTTCCTCGTAATCTTCGAGATCCTCACCCAGAGCGGGGCTAAAATCTAACTCCTCGTCAGGATCGTTAAAGCTGTCGTACTTTATTTCTTTGTCTTCAACTTTTACCGTGCAGTGGTTTCTTTCTTCTTCCACCGGCTCCCGGACGGCGCCAATATGCAGCTTAACGCCAGGAAATACAGTTCCACGAACCAGAATTTCCCGACGAACGTCGGATTCCAGCTCTTCTTCAATATCAGCCACCCTCTGCTTAACCTGTTGAAAATCCTCGCGAGCGTGATTGAGTTCAAACTGCAACTCACGTAATCGCTCCTCATCGGCCGGTTCTAACCCCTCTTCTTCCTTTTTTTCCTCCAATTTGCTAACATTTTTCTCTTTTCCCTCCACCTCACGTTCCAGCTTATCCCGCCGCTGCTCCAGTTTCTCCAGCTCCTCTTGTAACACTCCGCGAGCACCCATGCGAACCTTGGTTTCAGGATAACTTACAGAACCAAGGTCATTAGCAACAATCAGCTCGCCGGCCGCCGTTTCTCCCCCAATTATATTCCCCCCTTTATCGACCAAAATAACCGCTTCTTCAGCGTCAAGATTACTGTGCATCACCACTTCCTTAATAATTATTTTACTTCCTGCTTTTATTCGAGCGTTTTCCGCGAAGCGACCGTAAACAACCCCGTGGGCCTCAATTCTTTGTTTTTCACTCCCTTTTATTCCCCCCCTGATTATTATGTCGCCACTGGCTTTTAACCGGGAGCGACCCACAATTCCCATGACCCAGATATTACCGCGCGCCTCTACTAACCGGTTGTCCGCGACCTTACCCTCAATAAATATATTACCGTCATAGCGAATATCACCCGTGTCCGCGTCCACATCGCCCTCGACGTGCATGATAGGAAGAACGTGAACAGTGTTCTCAGCCCAAACAACCTGTCCGGGACGCCCGGCGTAGAGACGTTTTCCCCCGTCCGCCTCCCTGACGTATCGGCCAGCTTCGTATTGGGGCTGCCCTTCCTCTGTGAGATCGGCGGCCAGAAGTTGACCGGGCTTAGCCTCTTCCAGGTTCTCCATCGATTCGCTAAATTCAGCCAGTTTTTCCTCAATACTGGCATCTTCCCCCTGTTTCTCCTCTTCCTCCTCGGCCTCCTCCGGTCTGTTGAAAGTGTAATCTTTCTGGATCTTAAGCTCTTCTTCCTCTTCCTCTTCTTCGTGCGAACGGATAGTGGTCCCCTGCATTTCAATGAGACTGTCTTCAAGTTCAAACAGCTCATCCTCAATTTCAAGCAGCTCTTCTTCGGAGAGTTCTTCCACCACTTCCTCGTCAAAGGAAGTCTCCTCGGCCAGATCCTCGCTGGTAGTTTCGGAGTCCGCCATTTTTAACACCCGACTTTCTGTTGACGCAATCTCTCAAGATTTAGAACATCATCAGAAGCAAAAAAAACCAGAATATAAATAGCAAGCCATTCCCTATAAAAAGCAAAAAAATGAAAAAAGTAGCAAATTCTGTGGTTGTATTTCGCCGGCCGCCTCTAAAGTAAAGATGTACCGTCCACCCTAACGCCCAGACAACCCAGCTAAAAACTGCTATTGTAACTGCTACGGTAGATTCCGGAGCAACTATCTCAAGCCAGAAAGCCCCCAGTCCCACTGCTGATAAAAAAAGAGCCAGCGAACCGAATTTTAACCTTCCCTCCCACAAATGACCCAGCCCGGGCAACAGCAGGGAAGACAGCAGAGGGAGAAAAAACCAGCCCGAGCCAACGCTACCACCCCGGCGAACAGGTGTACCGCAGTAGCTACACTCCTCCGGCCAGCCAATCACGCGAGACCGACAGGTCGGACACTGACTGAGACTAATCGAAACTACCTCCCCAGTCCGGGGTTTTATAAAGAAGTCTTATCTCATTCTCCGGAACACCTGCAAAACCGCTCACAAAATCACCAAGGCGGCTCAGCAGACGCAGGGGAGATGGTTTTTTCTCGCGCGGCTCATCTACCACCGGTTCTTCCTCTATGCCGGCCGCCTTTCGAGCCACCTCAATTGCCTCGCGTCGACTGCCGGTCTGATCGATCAGACCAGCCTGCAGCGCCTGTTTTCCGGTAAATAACCGCCCGTCGGCTACTGCCTCAACATCAGCATCTTCCAGGGTTTCCCGCCGTTCCGCCACATATTCGATAAACTGCTCGTAGACGTCCATAACAAGTTCCTGAAGGAGCTCACGTTCCTCCTCCGACATAGTACGAAACGGAGAACCCAGGTCCTTAAATTCCCCCGATTTTATAACTTCATAATCCAGACCGATTTTATCAACCATTTCACTGGCCTGTATAAACTGCATCATAACCCCGATACTTCCTACCACACTGCCGGGATTGGCCACAACCGTGTCCCCGCTTACAGCGACGTGATAGGCTCCCGAGGCCCCGGTGTTGCGAACAAAAGAAATGATCGGTTTCTCGGTTTCGGCACGCACACGATCAATTTCATCGCTTAACTCCTGGGTTGGCCCCACAGCTCCGCCGGGGCTATTTATATCCAGTATGATAGCCTTTATTTCCGACCGCTTTTTTAAACTCTGCAGCCGATCAAGCAATGGCTGGACCTCCAGCAAAACCCCATCCACACTGAGCACACCGATTTGGTTTCTCCGGGGCACGGTAAAAACATCGCTGTATTCATGACTCACTATTCCCAGGAAAATAACCGACTGCAGGGCCAGATAAAAAACTAACCCCACAATTAAAACAAACGAAAGAATCCACCCGACTTTCTTTTTCAAACTGCCGCTGAACACTTGAATCCGCCTCCTTTAACCCGAACAATTCACGCCTGAACCACTGGCGTGAATTATTTGTCTTTCAGACAACCATTCACTGGCTCCGTGCAGGGCGTTATTTTTTATTTGACACCAATTATTTATACAGACCGTAATTTATTATCCTCACCTGTAGCCTTTTGATTTAAGTCCCCTGCTCTCTTCCCTTGTAACAGTGCGGACAACCTTTGATCAGCAGTTCCGACTCTTTCTCATTTTTTCGTATTTCATCTGCAAACAGGGTCTCTCCCCGGGCCAGCTCACTGCAGCAAACGGGACAGGTCCTGCGTGGAGAATTCTCACTTGTTCCGACCAGCCGGCCCACGCGAACCAGGGCTATGATCACAGCAATTATTAATAAAAGGTAAACAAACCAGACAATTTCAGGGCTCACCTGTTACCAGCTTCCTCTAAACCGAGCACTGGCGGTCGCCGGTGCGGCTCATCACCTGCACTCTGTTCATAGTATAAGACATTTAACCGGTATTTTACAAATGGAGATAGAGAAACAACAAAATTTTCCTTGACTGATTCCAGGAGTTCCAGTCGCGTTCGCCCCTCAGCTCCGGAGATTAATTCTATTCGCTCGCCTGGAGAAAACATCGCTGGATCTTCCCGCATAAGCCCCCGCAGAACGTCCAGCTCACCTTTTTGGTAAAAAATTTCTTTCATTAACTGACGCGCTTGCCGCATATATACTTCCCCCGCCCTCATTCCGCGAAAGACGTCGAGACGTGAACGAGCCTCTTCCAACCGGCCTTGAAAAAACAGTTCAAAAGCTCTATCCAGCAGTGGCACGTCCTCAGGAGAATGCAGCGGAATTGAGTGTTCAGCACCATATTCCCCCTCATTTATTACCTCCCAGAAAGTAAAACGGGCCGCGTGGCGCCGGGATAGCGTTTCTACGCTAACATAGCCCGCCGGTAACTTCCCTTTGCGAAAGTAGCCCCGTGATTCAGTGGCCACAACCCCACCACCCGGTTGTATTAAGAGCGGTATTCCCGAGAGATCCGCAGGATCAGCCACACTTAATCTTCCCCTGAGACCTCCCTGTGGACCGGCCTGTTGCCCGGGATATAGTTCAATCAGGTGACCTCCCGATCCCGGCGGTAGATTGAGCAATACAATTTTGTCATTGCTAACAGACAACAGCTCAAAATCCCCCACCTGGCGCCGAATAGTTTTTGTTCGGTAAGCGCCGCGTGAACCGCTCAAACGGTCCAGCCGGGTGCCTAATCCGGTTTCTTCAACCTCAAAGTAAAGGTCCCCCTGTTCATACTTCAAGCCGTTTATCCGCTGCTCGAATTCGATCAGCTCTTCCGTCGGTCTCCAGACCAACTCGTTTTTATCCAGTTCACCACGAATTATCCGATGCTTATCACCGGCCTTATAAATACCGTAATAACTCCCCTCCCCGGCAAGTTCCAGGTCCAGGAGCCCTTCACTGTTGCCGAGCTTTCCCTCCGTATCGCCTTCTAAATTAAAATACCGGTAATGTGGGCTGCCAGTTTCCCCAGCAACCGCAGGAAAAAGATGGACCCTTCCCAGGGTCGTCCCGGTACCACGTGGTTTAGCTTCAAAATCCATGTTCTCAGATTGAAAACGAGCTCGATCTGTGCGATAGAGGTTATATTTATCGGCTCCGGGTGAGCGACTCCAGAAGTAAATTTGGTCTTCCGATTGATCATAATAGGGAAAAAATATACCGGCAGCACCAGGTGCGGAAACCACCTGTTCATAACTGCGCTCCCGAAAATTGTATTCAAAAAGGTCCTCCCGCCCCCCGCTTTCCCCGCCTACCAGGTAAGCGTTGTGGTCGTCCACGAGCAGTGCTTCCGTCAAATCCAAACCAGTTCTGGGTGAGCCAAGCCTGACCGGCGGCCCGGTCGGGCGGGACACCTCACGGATATTTCGAGCCTCATCAGCCAGGACAATCAGCCCCTCACGATGTCCTACCAAATCAACCGCCCCCTCCACCTCTGTTATAATTCCACGGGCAAACCCCTGGAGATCAAATTGCTGTATAAACTCCGGAAAAAGCAGGTAGAGGTAGCCGTCACCACCGTAAGCCACCGAAACATCACGCGCCGACGAGCCGCGGCTATGCTCAACTAATTTTGAGAGTTGGAGCAAGCGTTTTAACTCTCCCGCGCTGTCAAAAATTAAAACTACCCGCTGTTTTCCCTGGCGCGGAAAAAAATACCAACCCGCAAGTATGATATAATTTTCATTAACCCCGACAAGCTCCTGGTCCCTGACTTGATTCATTCCCTCCCAGTTTAACTCAAGCCGTGAGATGATTTCATTTTCCCGGTTGTATTTCTCTAACGAGCTGTCCTCGGAGAAATAATAGTAAAGGTGTCCGTCCGGCGACCAGTAACTTTCCGGCAGGAAAAAATACTGGCGGGCACTTAGAGATAGTTCGCCGGGCAGGGAAGCGCGATGAAATTGGGGGGGAGTATCATGAATTCGCCCGACTGCTCGGGGCGCTTCAGAAGCTGAGCCAACCAGTAAAATGGTGGTGTCCCCTTCTTCCTCTGAAGGTTGATCTTTCAGCCAGATCCGACGCATCTGCCGTTTTTGAGGGCGCTTGGGATCCGTCCCGATAATTTTTCGAGCTTCGATAGTTCGAGTAAGAAAATAAAAAATATCGTATTCAATAGTAAGATCAACAAAAAATATTCCTTCGTCTCCGGCCAGCAGTGCTCCCCGCTCATACACCGAAAAATCTTTTACATCTACATTTTCCCGCAGATCAAAGGTATATTCAGCGCCCAGTCGATCCTGCAGCTGGAGGATCCGCCCCTCTTCCATGAATAGAAAAACCTCTCCATCGTAAACTTCAACATCAATCAACCCCGGAAACCGCCGCTCGGCCAGAGTCGCCTCCGGGCCAGAGACGTAAACCGTGTCCCCGACTCGACTGACCAGTTCCTGCTTCCCGAGAATTCCAACCAGTTCCCCCCTGACTTTAAGGTGGGGTGTATCATTTCTAACTACCGGTGTGTCAGGCCGAATGAAATTAACAGTATCTGCTGTATACTGAACAGCCCAGTATTCATCATAAGGTTGTATATTTTTCACTCCGCCTTCCAGGGTAACTGAATCCCCCCCGCCGAGAAGTGGGAAAATAATACTGGTGTCAGCGCGACTGGTTAAATCACGGTCATAAAACCAGAGGGTCTCCCCCGACCAGAAGCTACGGTAATCGGGGATTAAACCCATTTCGCTCAAAGTTTTGGCAGCGTGATCCCTCCCCCCTACAACCGGAGTATCGGAGAGCAACCGGATCCCCGGGCGTCCCTCGGCCATAGTGAAAAAAGTAGCCAGTCCCCGGTCAAACACTGCTGCCACACCGGATTCATTCACCTGCACTGTTTCCGGTGTATGCGGCCTTGGGCGCTGCTCAAGTGGCAGCGAAGCTGTGCGCCCAACGGCTGGTTTGAACACAAAAACCGCAACTGCCAGTAGAAATAAAATAGCTATTCTGATAAAATACTTAGTCATGAATAAATCCCTTCTCGCCGGAGCAAACTTAAAAATTACTATCGAATCTATTGCTTTTTTACACACTCATAAGTATAATGATATCTTAAATTGATCGGAATATGTAGATGAGTTTGACTAAACTCACAATCTACCAACGATCGTCATTGCGGACTTGATCCGCAATCCATTTTAAATTCTCAGTTTCCAGTTTAT
>CAZMIT010000023.1:0-20123 GCA_964566495.1 uncultured bacterium
TGCAGGTATGCACAATTGTGCAGAAGTGGAGGAAGTAAAGATTTGGAACAATTAGCAGACGGTTTCGGACGTATTCACGACTATTTACGTATTTCGGTTACTGATCGCTGTAATCTACGCTGCCGGTATTGTATGCCGCCCGGGGGTATAGAGGCAGCCACGCGTGAAGAGTTACTTTCATACGAGGAGTTATTTCGTATAGCCCGGGTGCTGGCGAAAAGGGGAGTAAATAAGGTGCGTGTGACCGGCGGGGAGCCTTTTGTGCGCCGCGATTTACCGCTACTTTTTGCTAAACTTTCACAGATACCCGAGCTGGAAAGCCTGGCCGTAACCACCAATGGCCAGTTAATAGGCAAGCATCTGGAAGATTTACGAAAGGAAACCAGGTTGAGCCGTATAAACTTCAGTCTCGACAGTCTTGACGCGGAAAGATATCGGCGCGTGACCCGCGGTGGCGAACTGAAACCGGTGCTTGAAAGCATAGACCGGGCGCTGGAGCTTGGATTCACGGTCAAGGTAAATACAGTTGCTCTGTCCGGGCTGGACGAAGGGGAACTGGATGAATTTGTGGGATTCATAAGTAGCCGGGATCTGACGCTCAGATTTATTGAATTTATGCCACTCTGTGGAGAAGGTTGGAGCGCCGACGATTTTTATCCACTTGAAAGGTTAAGACGTAATCTGCTTCAAAACTTTGAAATTATTGAACAGGGACAGTTCTACAGGCCGGCTGGAGCAGAGGGCAAGATTGGATTTATCGGCTCGCTCAGTGAGTCTTTCTGTGGTAATTGTTCGCGACTTCGGATCTCCAGCCGTGGAGAAATTTATTCCTGTCTCTTCTCAGCGTCAGGCCGATCAATCCGGGAGTTGCTGCGTTCCGGAGTCAGTGACGACGAACTGGCCGCTTCTGTGGAAGCGGCGCTGGCCGATAAAAATTATGAAAATTCAGTGCCAGCTCCGGAAGAGGGAAATTTTGACAAATTTAGTCCCGAAGACTATGGATTCATAAGGCAAAAGGGTGGGTAATGTGGGTCTGGCGGGGTTAAATACAATCGAGGAAATGAAAAATTTAATAGATACGGTGGAAGTTGAAAAAACTGTGGAGTCGCTTCAGGTTACCGAGGCACCCGGCAGGGTGCTGGCAGAAGACCTAAAAGCCAGAGATCCTTTGCCCCGTTTTGATCAGTCAGCGATGGATGGTTATGCAGTACAAGCGTCTGATTTAGTAAGTGCCGGGGAAGACCATCCCGTAGAATTAAAGTTGAAAAATGAAGTAGCGGCCGGCGATGATCCGCAGTTTGAACTAAACCCCGGAGAAACAGCTCGAATATTTACGGGAGCGCCGGTGCCGCCGGGAGCGGACGCGGTTGTGATTCAAGAGAAAGTGGAGGGGTCGTCCGGGAGGGTGCAGTTTTTTGAGTCGGTAGAGGCCGGTGCTAATATACGTTATCGCGGGGAGGAGATCGAGCCGGGCAAGACGCTATTATCAGCCGGCCAACCAATTTCACCGCCGGGAGTAGGGCTGGCTCTTTCCCAGGGGGTAGAGATGGTAAAGGTCTATCGCCGACCTTCTGCAGCGGTGCTATCAACTGGAGAAGAGCTTGTTCCTCCGACGACAGAGCCGGGGCCAGGGGAGAAACGTGACAGCAGCAATATAACCCTGGTCAAAGAGTTAGAACCGCTGGTCGATGAAGTAGATAGCAAACGGGTTGGGGATAGGCCGGCAAAGATTAAAACAATTTTAAGTAATCACCTTGATAATTATGATGTTGTTTTTACGCTGGGTGGAGTTTCAGTGGGAGAGAAAGATTATGTGCCGGAAGTGCTGGAAGAGCTGGGGGTTGAGAAGTTAGCCCATGGTGTTTTTCAAAAACCGGGCAAACCGCTCTGGTTTGGCCGCCGCGGGGAGACTTTTGTTTTTGGGTTACCCGGTAACCCGGTTTCGTCCCTTGCCTGCTTTTATCTCTACGCTTACAATTTATTGCGTCGAATAGCCGGTTATGAGCCTGAAAACGCCGGTTTACGCGAGGGTGTAACAAGGCTGGATAGTCGTTTCGATAAGGAGACAGCCCGCTCTCGTTTGGCCTGGGCCCGAACCTGGAGTAAAAACCATGATTTGCGGAGCAGGCTGCTTGATTGTCAAGAGTCGCACATGTTAACCGGCCCGGCAAAGGCGGATAGTCTCGTCTATTTGCCCGGTAACCGCGAAAGCATCGACACAGATGAGCCGCTGCGGGTTTATTTTTTACCTTGGTAGTGTGAAAGTGGGAAAGTGGGAAAGTGGGAAAGTTGGAAAGTGGGAAAGTTGGAAAGTTGGAAAGTGGGAAAGTTGAAAAGTGGGAAGTTAGAAAGTTGGAAAGTTAGAAAGTGTGAAAGTTGGAAAGTTGGGAAGTTGGAAAGTTGGGAAGTTGGAAAGTTGGGAAGTTGGAAAGTTGGAAACTGAAAACCATAGAGCGGAAACCTTAAAATGGATTGCGGATCGTGGTCCGCAATGACGAGCGTTGGGTCAAGATCCCCCCCCCTCACCTGTATCCTCTCCCTCGGAGGGGAGAGGAGATAAATCGGGAGCAAAGTTTGCAATGACGGTCGTTAGGTCAAGTTCGCTCTTTATTTTGATGTCATTCCGGCCTCCGAGCCGGAATCCATCTTGAACTTGAACTTGATTTTCGGTCTTGCGCATTTTCGCTTGCTCGCAAGCTCGCCTCTTCGAGCTTTTCCCCCTTGAAGGGGGGAAAGACAAAGGGGGGTGAAAAGATGGATTGCGGGTCAAGCCCGCAATGACGCGAGAAAGGTCAAGTTCATAAATCTTGGGAAAACAAGTAATATGAATTGTGGGTTGGGGCGGAATTACGGCAGGAAATCAAAAAACGTGACGGTGTTAATTTTGGGTGAGAATTCCTAAATTGAGAGGTCAGAATTATGGAGATTAACGAGTTGGTCAGGTTAGCGCCCGGGGAAGAGAAGAAGCTCAGCATTCCCTACGCCGATATAGAATTAAGTTATGACGGAGATTCTCTGCAGTATTTTCGTCTGGACGAAGAGACGGGAGAAGTTTTAGCAGAAAAAAGTTTTTTAACCACAACAGGACGGGACGTGGAATTGAAGCTTACTCCCGTTTATCCCGACAGGCCAATAGTGTTCAAACCCGAGACGGAAGTAACTGTGCTGCCGAAAAGGCGCGTCACTTTTTTTCTTACGCTACCTCTTGCCTATACGCTGCAGCTCACCCGCAGCGAAAGTAATCTGGAAGAGGTGCTTGATACGGTACGTAAAAACACTTACTGGGGACCGCCAACCAGCGGAGTGTTAGCTTATGAGCATCAGAGTTCCCTCTGGACAAATGAGGAGGCGGTTTACCAGGAAGCAGCCGAGCCTGCAGCAACTGTTCCGGTGGTTTTTGTTAATCAACTGGACGACGAATTTTTATTGAACAAACTTCTGGTACCACTGTGTGAGCTTGAAATATATTTGACCTCAAGTGGTGTACCCATTTTCAGAAGCGCCCGGGTAGAGCAGCGCGACGGAGAAAATCAGGTTTCGCGGCCGGCGGACAGGCATCTACAGGATCTTGATTATGAACAAAAAATTTGTGATCCGCCCAGTCCACCCCGTTCACTGCTGGAGAAGGTCAGTAAATTTTCGGGTTGGGGACAGCTAACGGGGGTGTTTGGAGACCGATGATATTAGTTGAAGCCGTATTTGAGAGACTGGTAGAAACAGTGGGAGACTGGCCCTGGAATCAGATAACAATAATTTTACTGACGGCAGTCTTAGGTTTTCTTATTGCCCGGGTGATAGCGAAACTGACCGGGAGACAATTTGAAAAAAAGACGGACTCTACCACCGGTATGATTGCTGAAAAAATTGTTTTTTACACTTTACTGGCGGTAGTGGGGGCAATTATTTTGAGGGAACTGGACGTAAGTCTGGGAGCTCTGCTTGCCGCGGGTGGATTTCTTGGACTGGCCGTAGGTTTTGCAGCTCAGACCTCGGTGTCTAACATGATCAGCGGAATTTTCCTGATATTTGAGCGTCCGTTTCAGGTTGGAGACGTTCTCAGAATAGATGACAAATTTGGTGCTGTGCTGAGTATTGATCTGCTTTCTACCAAGGTGCGAACATTTGATAATCTCTACTGGCGTATCCCAAACGAAAAAGTTTTGAAAAGCGATTTCACCACAATTACCAAGTATGATATTCGCAGGCTGGACGTCAACGCCAGTATAAGTTACGACGATGATATTGGCACGGCCCGTCAGGTTCTGCTGGAGTGTGCGCAGGAGGAGCCGTTAATACTCGGTGATCCCGAGCCAACCGTTCTGGTCACAAAAATGGCTGATTCAGGGATTGAACTGATTCTGCGCTGCTGGTTTTACAAGACCGATTTTCTGGCCGCGCAGACGGAACTTATTCACACGGTAAAAGAACGGCTGGAAGCCGCCGGCTGTACTATTCCCTTCCCCCATCGAACTCTATATGTCCGCAACGAGGAAGACTGGCAGAAGGCAGCGGCTCTTGAAAACGACCAGGCCGATGAGTAAATTGTGAAGTTTCTGGAAGAGTATCGAGATCCCGAGAAAGCAAGAAGCCTGTCCCGTCAGATTGAGTCGCTGGTGATTGAAGAATGGCGTATAATGGAGATCTGCGGCGGACAGACTCACGCAATACTGGAGTATGGGATTGACCGGCTTCTTCCTGCAAGTGTAGATTTGATTCATGGCCCCGGCTGTCCGGTCTGTGTTACCCCAATAAGTAAGATAGACAAGGCGCTAAAGCTGGCTCAGCGCCCGGAAGTTATTTTTTGTTCTTTTGGTGACATGCTCAGGGTCCCCGGCTCTGAAGGAGACCTGCGCTCAATTCGTTCGTGCGGTGGCGACGTCCGGATCGTCTACTCACCTCTGAACGCGGTAGAAATAGCCCGGGAAAATCCCGACCACGAAGTAGTTTTCTTTGCAATCGGTTTTGAAACCACCGCCCCGGTAAATGCCCAGGCGATTCGGCGAGCCGAAGCGGAGGGGTTGGACAACTTTTCTCTCCTGGTTTCCCAGGTTCTTGTTCCGCCGGCTATTCGAGCAATTAAGGAAGCGGAAGACTGCCGTGTTGATGGTTTTCTTGCGGCAGGTCACGTTTGCACAGTAATGGGCTACTGGCAGTATGAACCGCTGGCGGAAGATTATGAGACACCGATTGTAGTAACCGGATTTGAACCGTTTGACTTGCTGCAGGGGCTGCATATCTGTTTAAAACAGCTTGAAGCGGGACGAGCTGAAGTTATGAACCAATACAGCCGTGCGGTGACTCGAGAAGGGACTAAAGCGGCGCAAGAGCAAATTGAAAAGATTTTTGAGGTGGTTGATCAGCAGTGGCGTGGTCTGGGTGAGATACCAAACAGTGGACTCGCTTTGAAGGAGAAATATAATAAGTTTAACGCTGAAGAAAAGTTTGAGATAACAGTGGAGGAAGCAAAAATACCCGACCAGTGTATCTGCGGGCAAATACTCCAGGGTCTCGCCCGGCCGTCCGAATGTCCGGCTTTTGGAGGTCAATGCACGCCCGATTCACCCCTGGGGGCCTGCATGGTTTCCTCGGAAGGCGCCTGTGCGGCCTACTACCGCTACAGTTAATTTTTTTGGCTCTATTGAAATTCTTGCTGAAGACAGGCTACTCAAAGGTGTTGGGACTCATTCTTGATTGGCCTCCAGCCAATCTCCGAGGTATATCTGGCAATAATCAGATCCTCCAGGATCTATTGCCAGCTATAAATCCGTCAAACACCTTCGAGTAACCTAATTAAAGTTTATAGCTATTTAAAACGCAGGAAGAGTCAATTGCTTTCTAAGATAGTAAAAAAAATTTCAATAGAGTCATTTATTTATTTCCCACTTAAATTTTGCGTTATTCACTGACCAACGGATGTGAGTATATTGCCCGAGTTGCCTGAAGTTGAAGTTATACGACGAGATTTACTGCCGTTAAAAGGCCGGCGAATTGAAACGGTCGAAGCCGCCGACCCGGATTTATTTGAAGCCCCGCTTACGCCGGTCGGGGCTCAGGATAAGTTTACCGGTCAGAAGCTGCTGGATATAAAACGCTACGGTAAATATCTGGCCTTCCAGTTAGCCGGTGGCTGGTTAATTTTTCATCCCCGGATGTCCGGCAAGGTGCAATTCAGAGATTCTCCACCCGGAGGAGCGGATAGGTCAAAACTGGTATTCAAATTTGAAGGACTGAACGATCGCCGGCTCTATTTTACTTCTCTCCGACGATTTACCCGTTTTTACTGGCAGAGTAAGCAAGACCTGCTTGATTTTGAGAAATTTAAGGGGATGGGGCCAGACCCCTTCTGGTCCAATTATACCTGGTCGAACTTTAAAGGAGGTTTGCAGAATCGGCGTTCAGCAGTGAAGACACTGCTTATGAACCAGAAGTTTATAGCCGGCGTTGGTAATATTTATGCATCCGAAGCCTGTTTCAGGGCGGGAGTTGACCCTCAAAAAAAGATTCCCGATATAACCCGGCGGACGCTCAAGAGACTATATCGAATTATTCCGAAGCTATTGCGGGAAGCAGTAGCAGCGCGCGGTTCGAGTCTTGAACCGGCGACCTCGGCAACTGCGTATCTTGACGCAACCAGCCGGCCCGGGCGCTTTAAGTTTTATCACCGCGTTTACGGTCGCGAAGAGGAATATTGTGTTGACTGCGGTGGTCGGGTGAAGAAGATAAAACAGGCCGGTCGCAGCACCTACTTTTGTTCGAACTGTCAGCAGTAGTAAGCGCCCCCTCTTTCTTTCCCCCCCCACCTTAGTCCTCCCCCGCCAGGGGGGAGGAAATGAGCGAGGAAAAATGTCCTCTCCCTCGGCGGGGAGGGGCTCGAAGAGGCGAGCGGGCGATGGGGCGAGCCAGCGAAGAAGCGAAAGAGAGTTGGGATCAAGTTCAAGATGGATTCCGGCTCGGTGGCCGGAATGACGACCAAAAGATCAAGGTCAAGTGCTTCAATGACGAATTTATTGGAAGGTTTTGTTTAGCCCCGCGAGCTGTTTGCAAGAAGCGGGGGTTTCTGTTATTGTAACTACGCTTGAATTAAAAAAACGGTAACATTTTTATCATTTTATTAGGAGTGTTTAAGATGGAAGTTAACATGCAAAAAATTGAGGAAAAGGCAAAGAGTTTAGGACGTGCTCTCGGGCAGTCAGATACAGTCAAAGCACTGGCTCGAGCCGAAGAAAGCTTGCGCGAGGAAGAAGAGGTTAAAGAAGAGTTTGAAAAGGTTCAGAAGCTCCAATCGGAACTTATGCAGAAATCTCAAAGCGGTGAAGAAATAAGCGAGGAGAAACAGCAAGAACTGAAGGATGCGATGAGCGAACTGGAGAAACGCTCTGAATTCCAACAATTCGTAGCCTCTCAGTCTAATTTTGAGAAGTTGATGAAGCAGGTTAACGAATTTATTCAACAGGGCATATCGGAAGGCCAGGATTCTAAAATAGTTGAAATTTAAGCGGGCGGTGGGCCGCTATAATGGCTAAACTTAAACGTTCGGGAGCCGCCTATGAGGTTTGCAACCGGGGGCCCTGGACGACTGTAGAATACAAAGAATGGCCCGATTTTTCTCTGGGTCAGACCACCGCTTTAACCGGTGGAGCCGGAGCAGACTTTCGTTCGGGGGCACTGGCTGACCTGCTTCTTGCACCGTTTGTCGGAGAAAATTATCATCAGCCCGAACAGGTTCACGGCACGCGAGTGGCGGCGGTCAAAAAAAATTCTTGCTGCTATCGTAATGTTGACGGGCTGTTAACCAGTCGCCCCAAACAGGTGTTAACTGTTCTTACCGCCGATTGTCTGCCGATTTTTATAAAAGAAGCTGATAATTCCCGCTGGGCGCTGGTTCATGCCGGCTGGCGCGGGCTCACCGCTGGTATTGTCCCCCGGACGCTGAAAAAGGAGTTTAAAGGTCCAGTGGACGTTCTGGCGGGAGCGGCGATAAGTCCTGAGTCCTACAAAGTGGGGGACGAGGTGGTCGAGGCGGCCGCCTCATCGCTTGGAATGACAGTCGAAGATCTAGTAAGTTTGGAAGTGGTGCAGGGAGGCGGCGAAAAATACCGTCTTGATTTACAGGCGCTTCTTCATCAGCAGCTTCAAATAAGTCCGGTTTGTGTGAATAGCTTGCTCTGCACTCCGCTTTCAACTGACGGTGACCTGATTCCTCTGATCAGTTATCGCTGTCAGAAAAGCAAGAAGAGAATGTTACACTGGATTTACAGGGAGTGACTTTCTTCTGTGAGTAGTAGCTACGGTCCTGATCATTGGAAGAAAATTATTCAAGAAGTGGAGGATATTGTTGTTGAGGCGGGAAGAATTCCGGCCGAAATAAAGATAATCCCCGTCACTAAAGGATTTGACGTTGATTTAATTCGTCGAGCCTATCGATTCGGCTTTGATGTTTTTGGAGAAAATCGCGTTGGGGAATATCTGGCTAAAAAAGAGGAACTTAAGCCAGAGCTTGTTGAAGAGGTTGAATGGCACATGATTGGGCATCTACAGTCCAATAAAGTGCGAAAAATAGTTGGTGAATTTGATTTAATTCACAGCTATGATCGTCAATCGTTGCTGAAAGAATTCCGCAAGCGACTCAAGCGAGCCGGTAGACGTCAGAGAGTTCTGCTTCAGGTTAACGTTAGCGGCGAAGAGTCCAAATACGGGCTATCGCCTGAGGAAGCGCCGGCTTTGCTGGAGCAGACCCTAAAAGTTGACTTACTTGTGGTCGAGGGCTTGATGACAATGGCCCCCTGGACGGAGGATGAGGCTGTTTTAAGGAAAACTTTTGCTGACTGTCGGAAGCTGCGTGACGAGCTTGAACAGCAGTTCAACATTGCTCTGCCCGAGTTGTCGATGGGAATGACAAACGACTATAAAATTGCGATAGAGGAGGGGGCCACCATGTTGCGGCTGGGCCGCGCGCTGTTTGGTGAACGCCCCCAGACATAGAACAAAGGTATAAAAGAAGAGCGTAATAAAATTTTACCGGGGAGGATTATCAGACATGAGTGACAAAGAAAAAATGGGTATCATTGGAGCCGGCAACATGGGGGAGGCTATAGCAGCCGGTCTGCAGGAAGACGCTGAGCAACTGATTGATCTAATCGTCTTTGACATCGACAACGTAAAGTTAGAGGAAGTCGCTGTAAATTACAATCTTGAAACGGCTGATTCACTGGAAGCGCTCGTTGTAAACAGTGACTACCTGTTATTTGCTGTCAAACCGGATATAGTGGAACAAGTTGCCAAACAGGTGACAGAATATATAGAAGGCTGGCCGGAAGCAGAAAAAATTAACGGAGTAATTTCTATTGCAGCCGGTGTGCGCACAAAGTATTTGCGGCGTTTTCTTCCGGAAGAGGTGGGAATTGTTCGGGTCATGCCCAACACACCTCTCAGAGTTGGAGAGGGAATAAGTTTTCTGGCGATGGAGTCGGAGGATAGGCGTCCGGAACTCCTGAACTTGGCTAAAGAAATTTTTTCCGCGGTCGGCCGGGTTGAAGTGGTGGCCGAGGATAAGATGAACGCGGTCACCGCTCTTTCAGGCTCCGGTCCGGCTTATGTCTTTTACTTTCTGGAAGCGCTGAAAGAAGCCGGAGTCTACCTGGGACTGGAGGCGGAGACGGCCGAGGTGGCTGCCCTGCAGACGCTGATGGGAGCGGGGAAGTTGGCCGAGGAATCGGAGGAGGATTTTTATGCGCTTAGAGCAGCCGTCTCTTCGCCTGGCGGCACAACCGTTGAAGCGTTAAAACATCTGGAAGAAAATGGGTTGAAAGGGAAACTGCAGGAGGCTGTTAAAAAAGCAGCTTCACGTGCCGGTGAGCTGGAACAGCAGTGATTGTAAAACCTTAAAGTTCGTTTTTAGTTTTCAGTTTATAGTTTAAAGTTAAAGCAATAAACCGTGTTGCGGGTTAAAACTGGTAACTGGTAACTATAAACTGGTAACTGGAGACCTTAAAATGGATTGCGGATCAAGTTCGCAATGACAAGTGTTGGGTCAAGACCGTTCCTGAACTTGACGTCATTCCGGCCTACAAGCCGGAATCCATCTTGAACTTGAACTTGATTTTCGGTCTTGCGCATTTTCGCTTGCTCGCAAGCTCGCCTCTTCGAGCTTTTCCCCCTTGAAGGGGGAAAGACAAAGGGTGGTGAAAAGATGGATGGGGGTTCGGGGTCCATAATGACGGAAGATCAAAACCGTGAAGATAAGGGAGACGTAAAACGATTACAAGAGAATACATAACAGGAGTTGAAATTTATGCCACTTGAGCCGATTGACATTAAAAATAAAGATTTTAGCCGGTCTTTTCGGGGCTATACGCCGCGTGAGGTGAATCAGTTCCTCGACCAGGTGGCTGGCCGGCTGGAAGCCCAGAAAGAAAGTCTACATAAAACCGAGGAGGAGCTGGAAAGACTTCGAGAAGAGCGGGACAGATTACGTCAACGGGAGGAAAAACTCCAGGAATTGGTAGAGACGGCCCGTGATCTTTCTAACAAAATAGAGGAAGAGGCCCGTGCAGAAGCCAGTCGAATTAAAGAAAGAGCGCGTGAGGAGGCGGAACAAATTCGCCGTGAGGCCCTTGATGAGGCGGATCAGATCCGTGCGGAACAAGTAGACTTGAAAGCCAAAAAACGCTCCGCCCGACAGCAGCTTCTGCAGTTAGCAGATGAAATACAAGCTTTTGTTGAGAATACTGGTGGTGTCACAGATGAACTATCGGATGAAGGTTAAAGTAAATCCCTCGACCAGCCAGATTAAGCTTCGCTGGCGGACCGATCACCTAAAAGTTAATTTAACTGCGCCGCCCGAAGACGGCAAAGCAAATGAACAGCTAATCAGAATACTTGCGGACGAATTTCAAATATCTAAATCAGACGTTGAAATTGTTGCCGGTGAGACTGAGGAGTTTAAAACAGTAAAGATGGAGAATTTGGACCGGGAACAGTTGGTTCGTCGGTTAAACGATTTGAAAGGATGAGTTAGATGGCCGAAGAAAAAAAACAGAGAATAGGTGAACTGCTTCTCCAGCAGGACGTTATTGAAGAATCTGACCTCCAGGAAGCGCTTGAGCTTCAGGAATCTTCTGAAAAAAAGCTGGGGGAGATACTACTGGACATGGGAGCTATAGGCGAGGGGGAGCTGGTTGATTTACTAAGCAAACAGACTGGTTATCCCGTAGTAAACCTGGACAGTTTTCCGATACAAAATCGAGCTGTTAAGACCCTTGATGAAAGTCAGGCGCGGCGTTACAGTGTCTTGCCTCTGATGATCGAGGGCGAGACGTTAACCGTGGCGATGAGTGATCCGTTGGATTTGATTGCGCTTGATGACGTGGAACAGCTGACGGAATTTGAAGTTGAGCCGGTTATTTCTCGTCACTCACAGCTGGTTGATTACATTGATATGTGTTACTCGGAGGCGGAACGCCCCGGACCAAAAAGGGAGGTTAGAATTAAGAGCACCGGTCCTACGCAGGGTGAAGATATCCAGGAGAGCTTACGTCGAAAAAAACAGAAACCAGCTGTGCGAATGGTTAATAAAATAATTACTGATGCCCTCGAAAAAAATGCCGAACATATCCATTTAAATCCACGCGATTGTTTTACCCAGGTGCTTTTGCGGATTGACGGTGTAAGTAGGCATCATACGGATCTGCCAGCTCGCCACCACGACGCAATTGTTTCGCGTCTTAAACTCATGGCTGAGCGCTCTTCAAACGGAACTCCCGGTCAATCACACTATCAGATTATCCGTGTTGATTATGGGGATGAAAACGTTATTTTTCGGCTGCGGGAAACTGAGACCCGGTTTGGCGACAAACTTACTGTTAAAATTTGTCGTGGAAAAAATTATGAGCGCGGTCTCATTGACCTGGGTCTTGATATGGATGACATTTCTAACCTGGAATGCTTTCTTAGTGCCCCCCGTGGTCTGATGGTTTTTTCGGGTCCTTCCGGCAGCGGAAAAACAACCTCTCTGTACGCCTCTTTACGCTTCTTTGCTGACACTCCAAACACAATAATAACGGTAGAGAATCCGATTGAATATGACCTGGGTTTCTGTACGCAGCTGGAGGTGCCCGGGGATTCTCCGGAGGAAAAGGCCGGAAAAATTTACGAAGCTCTCAAAGCAGACCCCGATATCCTGGCCGTCAGTGATATGGGGGAACCGAAAGTAGCCCGGGCAGTGCTCTACGCCGCCGCCACGGGCAGCAAGGTTATTTCAACTTATTACGCCGACAACGCTGTCGACACCTTATATCATCTGGCCAATACTTCTGGAGTTGACCGGTTTCAGCTTGCCAATTCTTTAATTGGAGTTACTGCTCAGCGCCTGGTGCGTCTGCTGGATGATAATTCTAAAACTAAATACAATCCGACTGTGAGGGAACGTGAGCGCCTGGGCCTGTCTGAGGGGACAACTGTTTATCAAGCCAACCCCCCCTCTGATAGAACATCAGGTTACAGCGGTCGTACCGGCATTTTCCAGCTTTTGCCGGTTACCGATGAATTGCGGCTATGTATTTTAAATGATGAATCATACAGCACTTATCAGGAAACTGCGGCCGAGTTAGACCCCTCGACGTTGCGAGAAAAAGGTGTTCAGAAATTACTGGCCGGTTCCACTTCTGTGGAGGAAGTGCTGCGTGCTACTTTTCGTGAAGATTTTGTCCAATCACTCTCTTTTGGGGCAGAGTGACTGAACTTTGAAGAGTCCGCAGAACTTTCGGACACTAAGCACTATTTTTTACGCCATTTGCGGTCTTCTACTACTGGTAACGATTACACTTTTAACTCTTCCCGCCTACGCTCTCGAAGAAGCTGAAGCTCTTGACGAAGCGGGAGAACTTCAAGAAGCCTATTATCGTTACCGGGAGCTTTTTGACCAACATCCAAATGACGCAGAAATTGCCCTGGGCCTGCTTCGGGTGGCAGTCGATCTGCAGCAATGGGAAATCGCCGCTCAGGCGCTGGAACGCTACGACCGCTTGAAACCCGACAGCATCGAGCTGGCGCGCCAGGGAACTCGTATGTTTTACCACCAGGATAAACTGGACACGGCTCTGCAATACGCGCAGAGTTTTCGAGAACGTGCCCCCGGAGACTGGCAACCATTTCATTTTTTAACTCGAATTCATTTTGCCCGGCGCGATTATATTAGTGCCCGTAATTCAGTAAACTCGGCTGAGCTACGGTCGCCGGACAACCCCTGGGTGAACCTCGATCGATTTCAGCTTGAGCTAAGGCTGCGTGATCGTTTTGATGAAGACGTATATGAACGACTATTGGAGATTGCAACCCACCCCAATATCTTCTGGACTATCGCAGAACTTGATGAGGTCCGGGACGATCTTGGGCTTATGCGTGAAATTCTTGAAACCGGGTTAGATTTTTTCCCGGCCGCACGACCGCCTATTTTGCGCCAGGTTTCCGAGGATCAATACCGATATTTGCTGGCCCGAATTCAACACCGTCAGGACGATGCGGAAGTGGCGCTTGAAACCCTGCAGCCAGTTGAAAATGGTCTGCAGGTTGAGTGGTTTAAGACTATGCTAATAGAGGACGCCGACGAACGTCTCGACGAACTTTCTGACCTCCTCGCTGAAAATCCGGACAACCCCGCTTTACAGTGGTATTTTTCCCGGGGGGTCAGGCAGCTTGAGGGGCTTGAAGGAGAATTGCGTCGCCAGAGCTCTGACTATTTCTACCAGGAATATAGAAATAATTTATTTCTGAACTATCTCGAAGCCTCCCTGGCCGCTCTTAACCGGAGTCTTGAGATGTTTCCTTTAAACCCTGAACGTCAATTTGACCTGGCGCGATTTTTTGGTGAGCGCCAGTGGGAACATTCCCAGCAGCAGGTCGCCAAGCGAGTAGAGGAACTGGGAGTGGAGCCGCCCGAACAAATAAGTGATTATCTTGAGGGACTAAGTTCGAGGCGTCCACCGGAAAATTTTCAAGCCCCGGTTGACCCGACTGTGAAACTGGCAATTAATCTTGAAGACCCTCTAACTGCACCGCCGGAAATCGAAGATATTGTGGCCTCGATGTTTCGCCAGCTATTCCATCATTATCCGGTTTTTGACCTGGCGGAAGTTATAGTTGAAGATATGAACTCCGCCGAGTTACGAAGCGAGGTCCGTGAACCGGACCTGGACGGGGCTCTGCATCTTAGTATACGAGAGTGGGACGATGAAATTCTTGCTGAACTTACCATGTATTTTCCGGGCGAAGAGAGCGAAACTTTTATTTTTTATGACGGCGGCCAGCGAAGACTCTGGCGACTGCTGGATTTTTCACTCACTAACTTTCGTGATCACTGGCCCTGGCGGGGGCGGGTCTTTGCGGTTCGTGAAAGCGGTGCGCTGATCAATCTTGGTAGAATCCATGGGCTGACCGAGGGCGACCTATTTGAGCTGGCTGATCGTGAATTTCCGGTCGCGGAGGCTCAAGAACAGTGGCTGGAACTGGAATTCCCAAGTCCGGTTTATGAAGGTAGAATCCAACGAGGTTCCAGAGCTCGATTAATCGAACGAGTGGAGGTTGATTGATATGAGAACGGTAGAAAAATATGGTGAACCGTTATTTGTTATTGGAGACCCAATTGAACACACAATTTCGCCGGCCCTGCACAACCGAGCTTTTCGCGAGGCTGATCTGTTGCACCGCTACTTTGCTCTGCAGGTGAAGAAGGGTGAGCTGGCCCGGCTGGTTGATATTCTTGAGGATTTAAATTGTCCCGGGATTAACATTACGCTGCCCCATAAGGAAAGTATCTGCTCTGTTATTTCGAATAAAAACAGTGAGGTTAAACGTCTTGCTGCCGCCAACACCGTTTACCGCCGGCGCGGTGAGTTGCGTCTTGCCAACACCGATGTATACGGTTTTTCTAAATTGGTTGCGTCCTGGGAGGAAGAGGTGCGCCAGGGTGGCGTACTGCTGTTGGGGGCCGGCGGCGCTGCCCGGGCCTGTATGTTGGCGCTTGAGCAACTGGGATGCGAACGGGTAACATTACATGACCAGGTGCGCAAGAAGGCAGAAGCGCTGCGAGAAGAGTTTAAAGAACTACAGGTCAATGTAATTGAAAAAGATCAGCTTGTCCGGGGCGATTTTGAAGCCCGGGTTGTGGTTAACGCCACTCCGGTTGGACTTGAGGAAGATGACCCCTCTGTGCTACCTGAAAACGTAATCGAACCGGAAATGGTCGGAATTGATCTCATTTACAACCGGCGCACAAAATTTTTAGAAACTTTTGAGCGTCAAGGAGCTGCTAATCGGGGGGGACTTGATATGCTGGTGCACCAGGCCGCCCGCTCCTGGGAGTTATGGACAAACGAGTCGCCGCCGGTGGAAGCAATGTTTGAAGCGGCCCGGGAAGCGCTTGAATTGTAATGATTTCGCTGCTCTTTGTAATCTTTCTATTTGGCCTCTGCCTGGGCTCTTTTCTCAACGTTTGTATTTATCGATTGCCCCGGGAACAATCGGTTGTAGGTGGGCGCAGTTACTGCCCCGGTTGCGAACGAACTATTTCCTGGCACGATAACATTCCGCTGTTGAGTTATCTCATTCTGCTTGGTCGCTGCCGTTATTGTGATGAAAAGATAAGTTTTCGTTACTTCATCGTTGAACTGCTCTCCGGGCTGGCTGTGACACTATCAGCTTTTTACTGGCTCTTTCTTCCCGATAAACCTCACTGGTTTAATTTTGTCGCTTACTCCTATCTAATACTTGTCTCTCTGGCAATCTTTTTTGTTGATTTTGAATTTTCCATTATTCCTAACGAACTCAGCTACGCCCTGATAATAACCGGTTTGGCGGCCGGATTTTTCACCCATGCTCCCCTGTCAACGGGCCGTATTTCTTTTGTTCCCCAACAGTTCTGGTGGTCACTGGCCGGGTTTCTTGTCGGGGGGATAATTTTTCTTGTCCTGGCTCTCGTTTCGCCCTTGATTTATGGGCAGTCGGCTCTTGGCATGGGAGACGTGAAGTTGATCGCCGGTTACGGTGCCTGGATGGGTCCACAAGCGGCCCTGTTTATCATTATTGCCGGGTCCTTGATTGGTGCCATTGTGGGTTCAGCTTTGATGTTTTACCGGGGCAAATCGTTGCGTAACGAAATTCCTTTTGGGCCTTTTCTCTGTCTGGCCGCCGTGTTCTACCTCTTCTGGGGAGCTGAACTGGTCTCCTGGTATGTGGGGTTATTTTCTTGACAGTCGAAGGCCAACGTGTTTACTTAATTGGCTTCATGGGAGCTGGTAAGACCACAGTGGCCGAGCAGCTCAGCGAGCAGACCGGCTGGCCGATTAAGGAGCTCGACAATTTAATTGAACGACGAGCCGGGAAGACAATTCCTGAAATTTTTACCCAGCAGGGCGAGATTGAATTTCGTCAACTGGAAACTGCCGAGCTTCGCCGGGTTGCTCGTCAGACTCCGCCTCTAATAATTTCCTGTGGCGGTGGTGTACCGCTTGCTGCAGAAAATAGGGAGATTATGAGACGAACCGGTCAACCCGTCTATTTATATGTTTCCCCCGAAGTTGCCTGGCAACGTGTTTCAGGCGATGAAAACCGGCCGCTGGCTCAATCGCGTCAGCAGTTTTTCGAACTATGGGAAGAGCGTGAACCACTCTACAGCCGCTTTACCACTCGGATTGATACTACCGACAAAACCCCGAAAGAAATCGCAAAAAAAATGCTTACCTTGTTATAATAGTATCTTAAAATAGATGCCAATAGAAAAATTATGAGATTTTTTGCCGCGGTCAAAACAAAATAAAATTTCTGGTTAACTTTTAAATATATATGAAGGAGTTGTAACTATGTCACAACCAAATGAGGTAAATAAGCACCAGCGTGTGGCGGTCTTTGTGGACGTTCAAAACATGTATTACTCAGCCCGCTACCAGTACAATAATAAGGTCAATTTTGAGAAGTTGATCGAGAAGACAATTCGTGAGCGCAAGATGATTCGGGCTATCGCCTATCTTGTTCAGTCGGATGAGATTGACCAGTCAAGATTTGAAGAGATACTGGACCAGTCGGGTTACGAGGTTAAAAATAAACAGCTTCGCACCCGGCCTGACGGTAGTGCCAAGGCCGACTGGGATATGGGGATTGCCATCGATGCAATTGCGATTGGCGAAAAGGTCGATGTCGTCTGTCTGGTTAGCGGTGACGGTGATTTCGTCGACATGGTCGAGATGCTCAAGGGAAATGGAGTCAAGGTGGAAGTATTTTCTTTTCCTTCCAGCACTGCTGAGGAGCTTAAACAGTCTGCTACTGAGTATTATCCGATGGACGAGGAATATCTGCTTTAAGCAGCTTTATTCGTGGATAAACGGCAACTTTTTATAATGGATCCACCGCCTACTGAGGTGGATCCCGATCATGACACTACTTACGTATTAATACAGGAGGCTTGCTCCCGAGGATATGAAGCCTGGTCGGCACCGGCTTCAAGTTTGAGTCTGGCCCCGGGGGAGCTGTCAGTGCAAGCCGAAAGATACGGCGCTGCTGACAGCGAAAAACAGAGCATGAAGGTGGATGAATTTGAACTGGTCTGGATGCGGGAAGACCCGCCTTTTGACCGTAATTATTTGTTTGCCACTTATCTGCTGGAGTATGCTGCACCCCCGGTGATTAACAATCCCACTGGACTACGGGATTCAAATGAAAAACTCTTTATACTCGAGTTTCCCGATCTAATTCCTCCAACCTGGGTAGGAGCTGAACTGGCGCGCGCCAAAAAGTTTGTGGAATCCGTCGGGGGGCAAGCAGTCGCCAAGACCCTCTCCGGCTACGGTGGTGAAGAAGTCCACCTGCTATCCATGGGAGATGAGCGTTTTCAGACTACTTTTAAAAAATTGAGTCAGGACTGTAGCCGGCCGGTAATGCTGCAGAAGTTTTATCCTCAGGTGAGAGAGAAGGGGGACAGGCGTTTGATTTTATTAGACGGCCGGCCGATTGGCGGTTTAACCCGGTATCCAAAAGCAGGCGACTTCCGGGCAAATTTACACTCTGGTGGTAGCGCTGAGGAAGCCTATGTGTCTCCGGCGGAGGAAAAGCTTTGCCGGCAGATTGCTCCCGAACTTAAAAATCGTGGCCTCTACCTGGTGGGGCTTGATCTGGTCGCCGGACTAATCACGGAAATAAATGTGACCAGTCCGACATGTGTCCAGGAGATTAACCGGCTGGCCGATAAAAAATTGGAAGCAGAAATACTTGATCGTGCTGAAGCTATTCTGGAGGGGTAGAGGTCTTTTGAAATTTGAAGCAAGTTATGGAGTTTTCAACAGGCGGGAGGTAGTAGAAGAATGCTTACTTTTGCTGTGCCCAAGGGTCGGATGCTGGAACAGACGACTCGTTGTTTGTCTGAAGCCGGCTGGTCTATTCCCGATTTCGATCCCGATCAGCGGGAATTAATTTTTTATGACAACGACCGTAACTTTAAATTTGTTCTTGTTAAGCCCTACGATGTGCCCACTTATGTCGAATACGGAGCGGCCGAACTGGGGGTTGCCGGGAAGGACATCATTGAAGAAAGGAAAGCCAACGTCTATGAACTTCTGGATTTAAAATTTAGTCGCTGTCGTGTGTCCGTTGCCCGGCCTGAAGAAACTCCGCCCGGCGCTGTCAAATCACGAGTGGCAACTGAATTTGTAAATTTAACCAAAAAATATTTTTCTTCCCGTGGGGAAAACGTTGAAGTTATCAAACTTCACGGCTCCGTGGAGCTTGCACCACTGCTTGATTTAGCGGGACGTATAGTTGATATAGTCTCAAGTGGCCGGACGCTGAAACGAAACAACCTGGTGGAGGAGGAAGTAATTTTAGAGTCCAGCGCCCGCTTAATTGCCAATCGACCCGCTTTGAAGCTACATCAGGATGAAATAAAAGAGAAAATTAAACGCTTAAAAGGAGTGTTAGAACAGTGATAAAGATTTTGAACACCGTTACAGATGACGTTAATTTTAAGCAAAGTCCCCTGGCTCGCGAAGATGCAGAGACGCAGCGTAAGATTAAAAACATGGTGGGCAAGATTCGTCGCGAGGGTTGGCCCGCGGTCGTTGAATATTCACTTGAATATGATGACGTGGAGCCCGAATCTTCCCCCATTGTTCCCTCACAACTGGAAGAAAGCTGGCGGGAACTCGATTCTGAGGCCCAGCAGGCTCTGAAAAAAGCTCGCAAGCGTATTGGACGCTATCAAAAGGCGTTGTTGCCCAGCTCACGTAATTTTACCGAGCTCACGGGTGGTCTGCTTGGTGATATAGTACGCCCCCTTAACCGAGTCGGGTGTTATATCCCCGGCGGAAGGGTTCCTATGCCCTCTTCTGTTTTAATGACCGCTTATATAGCCGAGGTTGCAGGTGTTGAGGAGATAATTATCTGCTCACCGCCCGGCGAGGACGGGCTGCCTGATCCTACTATTCAGGCCGCCGCGCACCTGCTTGAAGATGTTGATGTTTATGGTATTGGTGGTGTTCAGGCGGTTGCTGCGATGGCCTACGGTGCCGGCGAACTCCCTGCCGTTGACCTTGTCGCTGGTCCCGGTAATAATTACGTTACTCTGGCGAAGAAAGAGGTCTACGGTGACGTAGATATTGATATGCTGGCCGGTCCCTCTGAGATTGCCATAATAGCTGAACAACAGGCCGCTAATCCCCGGTTTATAGCCGCTGATCTGCTCTCGCAGGCGGAACACGACCCCCGGGCGCGGGCCTACCTGTTTACTCCTCATTTGACGCTGGCGGAAAAGGTTCGGGAAGAAATAAATGAATTGAGTGCCAACCATCCTCACGAAGACGTCATGCAAAAATCACTGCGCGACTCTGCATTGATCGTCACTTCCGGAATAGAGGAGGCAATTAGCCTCTCCAACCAGCTTGCTCCCGAACATCTGGAGTTGCACGTTATCAAGCCGATGGCACTGGTTGACGACTGTGAAAATGCCGGTGCCATATTTTGTGGTGACTGGACACCAGAGGCAATAGGCGATTATGTCGCCGGCCCCAGCCACACTTTACCTACCGGTGGCAGCGCCCGTTTCTTCAGTCCACTCTCGGTCTACACGTTTATTCGTCACCAGT
>CAZMIT010000024.1:0-19297 GCA_964566495.1 uncultured bacterium
TTATAAGTGGTAACCTCGAAAAAAGCAACCTCACCGGCATTTATTGGACACCTTCCCACGTCATTCCGGACAAGGGACCATAGTGACCGCAGATCCGGAATCTATGATATATTCACGATGGATTCCCGGGTCGGGGCCCGGGAATGACAGAGGTGATTATTACGAGGTGGTTCCCGGAATGTTGTCGTTTCTTCCGGGGGACGGAGGTTGATTATTGACCATCATTAACTTTTTTAGCTCGCGGATTGGCGCGAGTGGGCGCAGGTTAGGCATTAACCTATCTGCACTACTGCGGGATTATACAAATTTTGCGTTCGAGCCTGCTGAAGTTATTTTCGGAGACAATCATTCAATCGATTCTCAAACATGTAGTCAGTCTAGCTGAAGTTCCCAGTGACCCTCTTTTCTGCCGCCAACTCGCTTTAAAATTCCGTTTTCCTTTAGTTTGCTGATGTTTTTTTCTATTGCTGTAGTGCTTATGCCAATTTTTTCTGAAAGTTTGTCAATTGTAATTTTCTCGTTTCTATGTATCTCCTGGCAAATTTTTTGTTGGCTTTGATTCATTTTCCCCAACCTTTTCCCAACCTTTTCCCAACCTTTTCCCAACCTTTCCCGACGCTTTCCCGACGCTGTGTCCTCCTCTTCAAATTCAGGATGAATGGGTAGGGTTGCAAGGAAATAAGTGCGATCTTTGTCAGTTTCAAAGCGGGCCTTCGGAGAACCGTTTTGTTGCATGTTTCTCCGGATCTTGGGGACGCCTGTGCTGCGGCCCTCGGAGAGGTCCAGTTCCTTGAGGAAATCACCAATTCTGCGATTGCGGTAACGCCGGGCGATAACTTTTCCCTTCTCAAAATCCTCCATTTTTACGGAGCGAACCGGTCCCAGAATACTCAGAACATTGAGATATCCGGACCTCTATCGGTTCGCGTTCCTGGTAGCTCCGATGATAGACCGCATTGACGATGACCTCTTCCAGGGCGGGATAGGGATAGTTGTAGAATCGCTCGGCTTCGGCCCGATCATCGTGTTTTATAACCCGCTCCTCTTTAATCCGGCTGGAGGAAGCACCGGCTTACCATCTTCGGCCTCAATACCGAGAATCACGTAACCTCCGCCCAGGTTGTGAAAGTCATTGGCGAAGGCACAGATTTCCTGAATAGTAGATAGAGGCTGCCAGCCATTTTTAAATTCCAGTCTTTCCGACTCCACCGCTCGTCCGTGGATGAGATCATCCAAATTTACCGGTAAACTCATAAAAAATTTCTTCCTTTTTTTGATCCTCTATATTTTTCGCTTGGTCTCGTATGAGAATTTTTAGAAATTATTGTGTTTCAACTTTACCAAAATAATTGGGATCAGGGAACAAATTAGAAGTGGAAAACGAAAACAGAAATTGGAGATTATGGAAAAAACTTAAAGCCAGTACCACCTTGGTATCGTACTTTTGGTTTTTAAGGTGTTTGGCAATTATTTTTTTGTGTAGAGTAATTTACCCGTTTCTGTGAACAGTAGTGCTGTTTTGACTTCGGCGTCGGGCAGAGCTTTTTGTATTCCCTGCTCGTATAGTTGTAGTTGGTAGAAGTAGTGTTCAAAATCTTCTCGCAGTTCTTGCTCAGAATCTCTGCCGGTCGTGGAGTCCGTCTTGAAATCCACGATAGTTATCTCCTCTTCCTCAACCACCAGAAGATCTATAACTCCTGAGACAATTTCTCCGTCCCGGCGGTAGTTGACCGGATATTCTGTATGAAGCTCTACTTCTTCTTTTAACCAGCCTCGGCTGCTGATAGACTCAAGCGTCCGCTTGATGTCCTCCCGGGCCTCTTCGAGCCGGGGTTCTTCCATTTGTTCGCGGGCCACCTGATTTAAGACCGCATCAAGTCTGCCCCGCAATCTATCCAATGACGAGGGAGCGGTAGGTTTTGGTGGGTCAGTAGACAAAATTAGCTCCAGGCAGCGGTGGACAAAGTGGCCAAAATCCATGCCGTAGCGACCATGTTCAAAATCATGGGCCCGCAGATTAAATTTATTACTCATTTTCTGGTGGGGATCCGTCCACTCAACCATTTCTTCGCGGACCTGCTCATAGTTTTTGTGCCACTTCTGCCAGGTTTGCTCCTGCCGGGCGGTTAATTCAGGATCGTATACAACTTCAGGTGAGTCAGGCCGGGACAGCGAGAAAGGCGGCTCAATTTCCTTCGGTCCTCCAAAATTGTATACTTCAGCCTCATCCAGAACTGGTCCAAACATATCGTTATAAACTTTTGCTTTTGTTGAATCACCGTCCATGGGCCAGGGAACTACCAGCCGGTCCCGGGCCCGCGTAGCGGCCACGTAAAAGAGTCTCTTTTTTTCTGCTCCATCCATATCCTTCTGGCGCTGTTTGTAGGACTTAATCGGATGGTGTTCGACTGAGTAGCCGTGTAGATCCAGGAACCAGCGTTTCCCTTCCCGGTCAATCCCGGACGTCCCCGCGCTGCTTCTGCCCCCGCTTTCCGCGCCGTCAAATAGAACAACCACCGGGAACTCCAGACCTTTCGCCTGGTAGGTGGTCATCAATTTTACGGCGTCTTCTTCAAGTGAAGCCGGGGCGTTTATATCCGGTTCCGAATCAATCCACTCGCGCAGGCGCCGGGTAGCGCCGTCGTAATTAAGCCCTTCATTGCGGGCGATAGTATTCAAGCGAGCAACAAGGTGGTATAAGTTGGTCAGTTGCAGGGAACCGTGGGGTTGTGAACTTAAGTAACGGGCAAGGGCAGTTTCCTCCAACAGGTCGAGTGCTGTTTCTACAGGAGAACGAGAAAGGCGTCTTTTCCTCAACTCTGCCACTATATCCTCAAGCTCCCGGCGGCGACGGGCCGCTTCTTCCAGCTCAGCGGTTATTTCTTCCTCGGCCAACTGACCTGTAACCAAATCGCCGTAATCAACGGCAAAAAATGGCGGACGTTCGAGGGCGGCACGGGCAACACCATCATCCGGGTCGGATATCGCCCGCAGGCCAAGGATAAATTGTTTAACCAGGTCGTCCTCGAGAAAAGTCGAGCCGCCGGACACCTGGACCGGAATTCCCTGGCGGGCAAATTCACGCAAATAGGCGCCAAAATGTGTTGTCGCACGGCCCAGGATGGCGACGTCCGAATACTGGCAGGGTTTCTTTTCGGGCTCCTCCAGCGAAGCTTTCGGTTTACGCACCTCTTTTTCCGGCTCCCCGCTGTGATTGGTAAGCCAGCGCAGGTAAGCGGCAACTGCTTTAGCTTCCAGCTTAATAGCTTCAGGTTTATTCAAATCGTCCCGCTGGTAGGTCAACAGTTCAAACCGGCCCTGGTTATCGTTTTTCTTGAAGGGCGGACAGGTAATCACCGGTTCATAACGCGCTTCGCCCGTCGAAGAGTCATAACCTCTCTCATCCTCTTCGGATTCACCGAGATAACTCGGGAAAGCTTCATTATAGAGGGAAATGAGTTCCTCTTCACTGCGGAAATTGGTCTTCAGCAGTCCAATCAGCGCTTCCTGGTCTTTCATTATTTGATAAGCACGATCGTAGGTCTCAATATCGGCGCCCCGAAAACGATAGATACTCTGTTTGGCGTCACCAACCAGGGTTAAAATTCCTTCTCGCAACTGCACCTCTTCCCACTCGCCGGCTGCCTGATCAAACTTTTCTGAGAGATAAAAAACAATCTCGCACTGCAGGGGGTCGGTGTCCTGGAACTCATCAACAAGTATGTGGTCAAACTCCCCTTTCATACGCTCCCGAATCTCCGGTTTATCCCGCAATACATTTCGGAGCCGGAGCAGCAGGTCGGTCTGGTCAACAAGCCCGCGTTCCTGCTTGACCTGTTCGTATAAATTGACACACACCTTTCGTATTCCTTTTATCCGGGGGGCGAACCATTTTTTGAGAGGGAGGTAAATCTGTTCCTTAAGCGTGGGGTCATAAGGAGCATCATGGTCATGGCCGGCAAATGAATCTTCAGTGGTGACTGAAAGGGAAGCATTGATTTCCTTAACCCGGCGACAACTGAAATCAGCCGCTTTCAGATCGCCATATTTGCCACTTTTAGCAAGAGAAGAGATCTGATAGAGCGCGGCAACCCGGACAAACAGTTCCTTCAGGTCATCGGCCTGGCGAGCTGATTCTATTAAATCTAATCCTTCCGTTGCCAGGCAGGTATCGCCGGCATATTGCTGTTTTGGTTTAATAGAACTTACCAGCTCATGGCCCCGCTCCAGGGCGGAACGTACCTTCTTCTCATCGGGTGGTTCCGGAACAGTTTCAATTTCTGGGGCCGTGCGGCTGTTGACCAGGGATTTCACAAGTGAATCCAAACCCGTATGTTTGCTGTATGAACTATACTCCCGGGTTTTCTCAGGCACGCCGGCTTCCAGCAGCAGCAGCAAACTCTCTTCCACCGTGGATACATCCAGCTCCGGTGTTCCAGTCAATTCATCGGCCAGGTTCTCACGCCGGACCGCTGCCATCAGTCGGTCGTGAACCTCCCGGGTTAAGTTTTCCGTCTCCTCGACAACGGTATAATTAGGCGATATTTCAGATTCCATGGGGATTTCTCTGAGCAAGCGATCGGCGAAGGAGTGGATAGTCCCCGTAAAAGCCCAGTCCAACCGTTCCAATGCCCGGTCCAATCTTTCTCTCCTTCTCAAAGAGGATACTTTTTCGCGACGTTCAAGTATCCGACTGCGCAGACGGGTCTGCAGCTCACCGGCGGCGCGACGAGTAAAAGTAATGGCAGCTATCTTTTCAATATTCAGCGGTTCAGCATTTTCATCAGCCGGATCAATTAGCTCCAGGATCCGCTCAACCAGGGTGTAAGTTTTACCGGTGCCCGCACCGGCCCGCATAAAAACATTACCACGGTGCTCCATCAGGCGGTCGCGTTCCTCCTGGTCGGGCAGATTTTTTAGGCTGTATTCTTCCTCACTCATACTCCGGCACATCCTTGCGGGCAAGAAATTTTTCCTGCCAGGAAGTTTGCTGATTCTTATACATTTTTTTGGCTTTTTCCGGGGCCTGCCCGCCACAAACGGGAGTAAAGGGACAGTACTTGCAATCATCATCCTCTTCCGTCCGGGGAAAGTAGCCCCGATCCAGCAAATCCCCAACCAGATTTATCCAGTCGCGAGAACATCGGGCAAGATCGGCAAGCGGTAAGTCCTGCTCCTCCTCTTCCCAGGAAGAAAATTTCCTTTGGAAATGCCAGGGGGTCTTCGGATAGAGATAAGAGACCTCGGCCACCTCGCCCAGTTCTTCCTTTACAAGCCAGTAATAAAGACCAAGCTGAGCATCCTGGTCATAGAGCAGTTTTTGGTCGGTTTTGGCCGAGCCGGATTTCAGGTCCCGGATGTAGTAACTTCCCTGCTTATCGCGCTCCAGCCGGTCCAGGTAACCCCGGATGTAAACTTCGTCCAGCTGGGAATGGAGGCTCTTTTCCAGTTCCATCTCCCGCCGGAAAATTACCGACTCCTCATTTTCAACCAACCGGCGGGACAATTCTATTAGATTCTCCAGCTCACGCTTGCGAACGTCTGCTCCAACCAGGGTGTGCTCCTCCATGAACTGCTCGAATTCATGCCGGCAGACTTCCTCAACCCGGCCGGCGATTTGCTTGCGGGAGGCCGGGCAGGAGGAGTAAATTTTTTCCATGCACCGGTGTAGCAACGATCCCTTGTCGAGAGATGATAGCTCGGTCACCGGAGGCGGTTCGGGAGGTTCACGGTAGGATAGGACTTTCTGCAACAACAGCCTGTGGGGACACTGCATTGCCTTTTTTAACGAAGAAGCGCTGAGTTCCCATTTCGCTGTGAGGCCGGGAATTATCCGCTCGGGAACAGCATCGGGCAGATGACCATCAAGCCCCGAAAAACAATCAACGGCCGCATTTTCAGCCTGCAGGCTGTCAATTCTATCCAGGTCAAGAACCAGGGAGCCGTCTTTCCAATACCCTGGTATTTTGGTAGTTTCTTCCCCGGTTTGGACCTGGCCGGAAGGATCCAGGGGATAATTGTCCCGAAGTGCCTTCTTTCTTCCCCTGGCCATTTCGGACTCCAGGTAACTGTCATCCGGTATCTCGTCTTCGTTTTTTCCGGCGGCCAGGGCCAGTTCAACAAAAAGACTTGAAGGGGCTCGCTTGATTCCCCCGCCGTCCTGGCGAACGGTGGTAAATACAGCCTGGCGGCTGGTTGATTCAATTAACTGGTGCAGGTGCCGGAGCCGCTTTTTAACCCTGTCCCTGCTGGTAGGCAGCTGTTCCGAAAGCTGCTCGCGCAAGCGGTCGGGTAAAACTGGGTCCTGGCGGGGAACATCGGGAAGCTGATTCTCAGTTAGTCCGATTACGCGAAGCGCATCGAAACGACGATAGCGAGCGGAACTGATCGTGCCAATATAAATTCCTGTGCCGGCGGATTCCGGTGGGGGGAGCCGAATTTCGGTGAGGATCGCCTGGAGAAGACGCAGGGCTTCTTCGCCCTGGAGCTGTTCACCGGCTTCAGGAGGAATGCGCTCACCGATTTTTTCATCCACCTCTTCTCGATAATCAAAACGTGACTGGGAGGGAACCAGATACTGGCTCCAGAAACTGTTTATCCGGTCCCACAGTTCAGCCAGGGAAAGCGGACGGGGGCCATAAATTCCAGCTGCCATTTCAACGAGTTCATCTACCGCCGGTTTTGCCGCCTTCAATCCAGCCCGGCGGCGGGGATACAAATAAAAATCCCGCGGCTTTCTCTTGTCCTCTTCGTCCTCCTCAATTTCCCAGCGGTTAATCCGTTCTTCAAGTGTTTCAATATAGCGATTAAAATCATCCTGCCAGCTATCTATATCCCCCGACCGGGCCCTGCTGGCACCAACCATCCCCGCCTGATAGATCAAAGAACGCCAGTGGGATTGGTTAAGCGGATAAACATCTTCTTCATAATCAAGATTCAATTTTCCAAGCAGACGAACCATCTCTTCCTGCCGAAGCGCCTGCTCCAGTGTTTTTAGCAGGAGAATAATATCAGGTCCATAGGGAAGCTCTCCCAGGGGAAAACCCTCTCCTGGTTGAAGAGGTACTTCTACCGACGGTTCAAGAGTTTTGATTCTATGTTTGAACTGATCATATACAGGACGGGCCAGCTCAGATTCCGGAACTAAGATACCGATTTTATGGGGAGGAATACCTTCGTCTAAAGCCTCCAAAGCCCATTGTATCGCCTGCTCGCGTTCCTTTTCCGGGGAAGCATATTCTTCGAAACGAACGGAATCGTCACTGGCAGGGGGCGGTGTTGGGTTGTCCTGGCGCCGGTAAAAATATCTTTTTATATTATCCAGGGCCCGTGGCTCCTCCGGTGCCGGAGGGAAAGAAGAGAATTCAGAAGCCGTTTTCAGCTCCAGAACCGGCCAGCCCGCTTGGCTGGCAACTTCTTCAAGTATTTCCTTTTCCCAGTCTGAAGGATCATCCAGAATTACCAGTCCCGGCGGAGCTGCTTCCGAAAGATTCTCTATTTCTGAAAGTCGATCCAATGCCTCAGTCGGTGATAATACAACCTCGCGTTCAAACCGATCACTCCAGCCCAAAAATTCTTCTGTTTTTTTCCATAATTTTCGTAAATCTTTTAACCTTTCGTCCTTAACTTCTTTGAAGTTTTCAGGTCGAATGCCGGCTCTCTCACATTCAGAAAAAGCCTGCGCAAAGGCGCTTGCGTAGCCGTGTCCCCCTCGCAACTGGTGGAATTCAAAATAGGATAGTTGATCTTGTATGAATTGATCTGATCCCTGGATTAAAGCTTCCAGGGCCAGTTCCCGATGGCCGGTCTCGATCTTCAGGATTGATTTTCCTCGCTGGCTTAAAATCCGAGGGGAAACCTGTCGTGAAGTTATAATCTCCACTCCGGCTATTGCCTCGCGTTCAACAAGCAGCAGTTCGCGGAGACGACGCTTTAGTCCCAGAGCTTCCTGGTTCAGCACAATCCACAGGTTTGACAAAGGATCCTTCCTGAGCTCCTCTACCCTTTCATTTAATTTTTCATCAAGTTCGCCCAGGGAAATATATTCAGCCATTAGAAATCATCAGTCCCATGACAAATTGTGAAGCTACTGCTTCCAATCATAACCTACCGAAGTGATTTTTAAATCCCTTCCCCCCTCCCCTTATTCCCCTCCCTCCGGGGGAGGGGATATGCTTTGGCCTGGTGGTATCGTACTTTTAGTTTTTAAATTGTTTGGCAATTATATTTTTGTACTGGTTTATTCCCTGGGCCGCGAATTTGTAACCCAAAATAGATCTCTTGGATACCGTTTTTGATCGGTTGCATTAATTACTCTGTCCGGAGCGAAACTGTTATATTTGACAGTTGCTCTGTTTTGCTCAATTAAACAGTGGCGAATCCTGGAGGAACGGGTAGGCGGTCATGAACATATCGCCCAGCCAGCCGGCTGCGCCGAGGAAATAGAGAACAACCTGGAGTAACAGTAATCCGAAATTCAGGACTAAGTATGTTATACCGGCCATCATCCAGGCGGGCTGTTCGTCTTCCTCCTCTTCTTCATCATCTGTTTCTTCGGCCTCTCCGGTCGATTGTTTTCCAGAGATCACAAGAGCGTATAGTCCAATATAGAGCCCAAGAGATATAATCAAGGTGATTGCCCAGAACCAGCCGGTCGTCATGCCGGACCAGGCTAGCTGCTGGAGGCCATAAGCGGCAGATATGCCAACGTTAAATATTGCAAAAACCAGAGCAAGCAGAAGTAAAATAAGAACTATCAGTAACTTTGTCAGCGGGTTGCCATCGTCGTTACTAGCCATTTTGATCAACCTCCTATTGAGTGTGAAAGTTAGAAAGTTTGAAAGTTGAAAAGTTTGAAAGTTGAAACTCCAAAAGTTGAAAAGTTAGAAAATTTGAAAGTTTGAAAGTTGAAACATGTTGGATTTGAAACGGTTATCGTTCTCAACCGTAAAAATGGATTGCGGATCGCAGTCCGCAATGACGATCTTTGGTTCACGCCCATCCCTCCTTTCCTACATTGAAGGAGCGAAAATGGCAGCTATCAGAAGTAGCCATTAACCTGACAAGAGCTGCAGTTGTTCGGCGGTGTGTTCTTTTGTTTCTACCGGCGGCACGCCTTCCTCATAAAGCTGAGTTGTAAGTTCATTCGCCCAGCTGATGAAATAGCGGGCCTGGCCTTCCATTATTTTTGAGGGAATTTTTATTTTTTTACCGTTTGTTGCTTCCGGGAAATGCTCCCGCAAACGATCCAGGTAATAGATTGTCCTGGGCACGGAAAGACCAAATTTATTTATCTTGAAACCAAGATTTTTCATGATTGTAGCCCCGTTTTCTTCAAGACGAAAAAACTCAATTGCTTCTATTCCGGGAAGAAAATGGTATAGATCATAATGCACTTTTTTGACTCCGACAGGAAAATAAAAAACATGCTCGCGCTGCACGAGGGGATCAATCCAATCGTAGAAGGGCAGGTGATTGTAATACAGCTCTTGGGGAATATTTTTCATTTTTGGAACCTCAGGCTCTATAGATTTTTGATTGAAGCAATCACTATTTTAACTGGTAATCGATAAGATTTGTAAGGGGATTAACAAACTACATGTAGTTTGGGGCAAACAGGGATGGGGGGATGGGGAGATGGGGCGAGTGGGCGAAAGGGCGGGGAAGCGAGCAGGCGAGCAGGCGAAATTAATTGATGAGCAAAGGCGAGAAGGCTCTGGGCACGCAGATCAACTCAGATTTTCGCAGATGAAGTTAAGGTCACAGCAAATGTGAAAAGAATCAGGATATCGGATTTATTATTTCGGGTGGCTAAATTGAGCCGAAATGCTTAAGTTTTAGGCAACAAAAACCGATCGGTAAAATTAAGGCGAATGTAGGAAGTTGGTAGCTATTAGGCAATAGCTTGCTGGATATCGGAATCCGAAGTGAGGTGGCTACAGAATTTAAAACCTGCTGGTGCAAACAAAAGACGAAATGCTGGGACGATAAGCTGGTTAATCTGTTGAGGAGCAGAAGACGAAGTATTGAGAGAGAGTCGACTGTACATCACAGGAGCCATAAATCGAATTATTAAGTCTGGCCAAAAAATATGGGATAGAAGAAATGGTGGCGAAGCTCGGCAAAGTAAAAACTTTATTTGTTGGTAAAAATGATGAGGCGAAAGCCTAAAAGTATTAGTAATTTAAACCAGTGCTTGTAGAATCAGGAACGTGAACCAGAATATTTTTGTTGGGGGGAAGTAGAGGCGAATTGTAAGAGTTATAGTTTGGGGAATATTCTCTTCAAAATTTTTCGCAAAGCCTTGCTCAAAATTTTGAAAAAAAGGGATAAAAAATTCCAAATAACAGAGCGAACAGGTTAAGAATCCGCCGGGGAAAGTGGCTGGATTTGCCTCTGCCGATAAACGAATTTAAACAAAAATTCGAACGTGACCTCAGGTGGCACGGCTTAACGGGGGCGGCGATGTAAAGCAGTTAGTGGATATTATCGGCAACCTGGTGTCGGTGATCGGCATTACGGATGATATTGAGTTTAATGAGGGGAAAACAGAAAACGAAGTTGAATAGTTATAAAGTTATCAAAAACTGCCTGCTAACTCTATTAAAAACGTATTTAACATAAATAACCGCCGGTTTTTTTATTTCATTGTGATATGTAGTTACTCTATATCCCTGATACGCGGACGGTCGGACTCGGTGATGTGTTTGCCGTGTTCGGCTAACTCCAGTGGCGTCAGCGGCCAGTGAACAGTCTCTCCACACGGACACTTTTGATATCCCTGGTTGCCCAAGGGTTTTGTTTTCTGTTTTTCATCATTCTTGTCCATCACTCTCATCACTCCTTTGGTGGTGTTGGTGATAAAGTTTTTTGATTTTGTCGGAAACTCTCTCGAGAGTCGGACGCCCTATTTTATCAAGAAGTATCTCAAGTGCTTTTTTTTCGTCGGGAAATATGTGTTTTTCGCCGTTGTGAATGATGATGATTTTGTCAAAAATCTCCCACGGATAGCCGACTGTCATTGAATTATCAATTGAGAGGCTCTGGTGGATATGGATGCCGTGAGTGCTTCCTTTGATGGTGAAAAAGTTTGAAAAAACACTTGGAATGCAGGAATTCACGGCTTCTTCAACTCCGCCTGCTGGAACCCAAATCCGTTTCCGATCGAAATCAATTTTTATATCAAACTCCCGTATTTCCAATTTCATGATCATCAGTCCTTTCTTCTAAATTTAGGAACCAACTGAATACCTTTACGTTCGATTTTTTCTTTTAATCTCTCCGGGGCATTGCCGTTCAAATCAACGAGTTGAACATCAAATTCGTGTTTAAAGGTAGTTTTGTTTAAATCGCCGTAAGCTTTAAAATGCTCGACGCCGGGGATCCCTTCGTATGCAAGATCGATATCGCTTTCTGAATGAAGTTTTTTGTTTTCGTTGGCGATTGAACCAAACAATACTACCCGTGTAGCTCCATACTTGTATTTTAAAAGTTGAGCGTATCCTTCCGCCAGGTGCCGTCCCCGACGCCGGCGGTTATCGTCGCTCTGTCCTAATAACCGGAGCTGGCGAGCGTCCTCACGGCGGTATTGAGCGTGGATTTCTTCAAGAGTCGGCATTTATATCACCTCTACAAAGGGTTCTTCCCCGTTGAAACAGCAGACATTGATGTATTTGGTCTGGGCTGTGTGCTTAAAGATGCCCCGTTCGGAATGAACGTGTCCGCATATAAACAGATCGGGCTGTTGGATTGCCAGCCCCGCTCTAACGCTGATATCGCCGTTTGGGGATAGGTCGTCCGGCGGGGCGTGTGCTAACACCACGTCTGCGTTCGGATCCTCGCCGGGGAGCGAGAAAATGTGGTCTTTGATTGTGGTGGTTGTTTTGGGCGGAAAACCCTTCTCCCGCAGCAGTGTAATTCGGTGCGGATGTATTTCTCCTAGCCGGCGGTCTTTAATATTGGTCCATTCATGGTTGCCGAGAAGCAGTATCTTGTGAGGTTGCGGGGCTTTTTCAAACCACATTAGAAAGTCGTCGAACCCTTTCCCGAAGTTTGTAAAATCTCCGCAGTGGACGATTACGTCTCCCGTTTTCGGAAGGTCTACCTGGCGGTGGTTGTTGTGGGTGTCGGATAGAGCGACTATTTTAAGCATTTATATCGTCTCCACAAACGGTTTTTCGCCGAAATAACAGCTGGCGTTGATGTATTTCGTGCCGGCTTTTATTTGCGTTCCCCGCTGTTCGTGCCAGTGTCCGGTGATAAAAAGTTTCGGTGGCGGATCGTGTTTGGACATCTCGTATTTTAGTTGGTGCGCTATCTGTCCGGCGGCACCGAAAATGCCTTCGGGCGGATAATGAAAAAGGACAACGTCTGCCTGTCTGTTCATCGCCGGAAGTGAGAAAACCACACCGTTTATTTCAATCTCATAGCGTCCGTGTTGTGGTTCGAGCAGAATCAGGTCGTTTCGTTTTCCCAAATGTTTCAAACGAAGATCGGACATGTGTGTTTCATGGTTTCCCACAAGAAGTATCTTGTGCGGTTGTGGTTGAGCGGTGAACCATTCTATAAAATATTCGTCTCCTTTCCCAAAAGCGGTAAAGTCTCCGGTGTGAACCAATACATCGCCGTCTTCGGGAAGATTGAGTTTGTCATGGTTTCCGTGTGTGTCGGATATAGCGACTAGTTTCATTCTGGATTCCCCCCGGTCGGATCTGTTTATTCTAACTCCAGGTTGTTCAAGGATTCTTTCAAAAGTTCCAGCGACGAACGCCGGCGGTTAAATCCGTCCACCCTGCACTTGCCGCCGACCACTTCTCCGTCTAAATTTCTACTCCTGAACGCTGCCTGGTAGTTGCGTTGGAATGTCATATCGCGCTGATCCATAGTCATTGATTCTGTGTCCTGAAAAATAACTCCCTCCGCCAGTATCTTTCGACCCATCTCGCTTCCGCCAGGACAAAGCTCTACTGTTACCCGCAGCATAAATTAGCCTCCTTCGTTAATTTGATAGTTCTCGATCAAAAACTCTTCTTTTTTCCATTTCTGCCTGGTTTCGGCAGTTGCTTGTATTCAAAACGTTCTTTCATTTCAGTGCAAATTCCTGCACTTCTTGATTTCCCCTTCCTGACCGGTCATTCTTCTCACCGTTGTTTGTTTTTTTTGTTCTGATTTTTCGTGGTTTTGCGTCCTTGCTATTGAACTTGAATGAAGCAATAATGCTATTTGCTATTACTACTCAAAATGCATAGCTAAGAGTTGTTATAAATTCATAGCGATTCGTGCGCGAGACCGCCATCCGCACGTTCTTCGTTTGAAAACCAAGTTCGACCCCGCCCAGCAGACGCCACTTCTGGTCGGGATCGTCCTCCAGCCATTTCTTCCCCGTCTCATTTGACTCTACCAGCGTGGCTTCAGTATGCGTTGATATCCCCCAGAGGATCCCACCAAAAAAGGTGTTGTCGGGAGTAAACGTGATTCCCGTGTGTCCGACCGCTCCAAACTCACCGTGGTGGACATGGTCTTTGTATTCGTCCACAACCGTGTAATCCTGGTGCGGGATAGCAGCGTCCTCGTAATTACTCGGACGAGTTCGATTGTCAATAAAATATAGACTAACCCCTTTGTAAAGTTCACCCGATGTTCCCGGCTTCGGAAATTCATACGCACCAAGCGAAACTATGCCGTCGGTTCCTTCACGCCCGTATCCAACAAACATGTAGTCTATTTCATCCAGGCGTCCTTCATCTTCAGAAGGCTCTTCCCGGTGGCGCTGGCGGTCTCGCCAGTCGCCCGTCTCATATTCATCTTCTTGCTTTAATTCATACTTCCGCCGGTATTCCAGGTAACGACGATAATCGCCGGCTTCGAGGTCGCTATCTTTAGGGCCAAAATCATCATAAAAGCGCCGAAAGGCCACTTCTTCGTCCTCATACATCTTGCGGTATTCCAAATAGCGCCGATAGTCCTCAGCCTCTATATCAGGCTCCGCCGGACCAAAAGAGCCTGTGGTCGCGGGCGTAACTGTAGCGATCACTAAAAATATCATCCCGGCGGTTATACACAGAGACCTTGAATTTGAAGAAAAGGCCGATAGTAAGCTAAATCTCATGTTTTTACTACCTCCCGTAACGATAAGTTGATTGAAATTCCAGAATTAATCACTCCAGACAAAAACCCACCTGTGACTCATCAGCCGACTCAAACAGTCGGTCGATAAAGCCGGGAGTAACTTTTAGTAGTTTGCCTTCTTTTTCTGAGCGGGTGACCGCTTTACGACAGATAGTCGTGATGTTTTTCTTTAACTGACGCAGACCTCTGCTGGGGCCGGAAACTTCTGCAATACGACGGATTGCCTCTTCGTCCAACTCCATATCTGCCTCCCGAAGTCCGGTCTTCTGCTCCACTTCCGGCAGGATGTAATCACGGGCTATTTCAAATTTTTCTGCCTCGCTGTATCCTTCAAATTCAACAAATTCCAACCGGTCTTTCAGTGGAGCAATAATGGGGTCACGACTGTTGGCGGTTGCAATGAACAACACCTGAGAGAGATCAAGCTCTAAATCCAGGTAATTGTCCTCAAAATTCTCTGCCTGGTCAGGGTCGAGAATTTCGAGTAGCGCCGAGGCCGGATCGCCCATATTGCCTTGATGTCCACTTTTAACCTTGTCAATTTCATCCAATAAAAATACCGGGTCCTTCCGCCCTGCTCTCTGAAGTCGATCAGCAATAACTCCCGGCGAAGCGTTATTCCAGTGCGAGTCAGTTCCAGTCAATTTTGTCGCGTCAGTAAAACCCGCCAGTGAGAATTTTACAAATGGCCTATCAAGAGCTTCGGCGATACAACTGCTGATAAAGGTCTTCCCGGTGCCTGGCGGCCCGACAAGACAAAGACGGTTGCCGTTTGCGCGCCCGCGCCGATTTTGAACGGCCACTTCTTCAACAAGCCGCTCTTTTACCTCCTCAAGTCCGTAAATTTCTTTGTCCAATTTCTGTTTGACTTCCTGAAGATTGTATTCTTGCTTCGGCGGCTCGGACCAGGGCAGATTTAACACGGCCCGGCAATAGCGAGCTGCCTTACGGTCATTTTCTTCATCAATTTTCTGAAGACTGCGGGCCTTGATTTCATCTGGAATATCAGGATCTACTTTCAACCGTCGGCGCCTGGCCTCATCGGAAGAGGCTGACCCAATCATTTGCTCCAGCTCAGCCGGGATGAATTCTTTCGTCCCCGAGTGGATATTGAGCAAATACGTCACTTCATTCTTGAGCTGCTTGATCTCTTTTACCTTAGTTGATTTTTTCATTTCATTTCTGCTATTCGGTTGGGGACTTACCTCCGGACTCTCAAGCTGAATTTTTCCTTCAATCAAAAGCAGAACAAACTTAAGCAACTCTTCGGCATCAAAACTGAGAGAATAGCCAGTGTACTTTTTTTTGGCCGGGGTATTAGACACTTGCCCCAAAAGCCAGCGAGCACAGAAAAAATAGAACTCGTCCGGCGCAAATTCGCGAAAATCAATTGGGGCTCGACGGTCGCTCTCCTCGTCCATATCGCTGTTCATTGAGTCTATAAGTTCATTCACACGACTGATGCTACCGACAAATTCGGTCACGCAACGCTCAGGTGTCATCGTTTCCATCGTGATCGCCTCCTGCTCTTAATTTCAGTTCTTCAGAGTCTGGGTCTTCAGTGGATTAATAAATTCAGTTTCTTGTAAGTTCAAATATAACGACTTCATTTTTTTGAGTGGAATGTGTTCACCAGTATGCTCGATGGCCAATCCGCTCCCGATCAGATTCTCGAATATGTTTACCGTGTTCAGCCAACTCCAGAGGCGTCATCGGCCAGTGAACAGACTCCCCGCATGGACACTGCTGAAAGCCCTGGTGGCCGGGCAGATCTTCCAGCTCCTGTGAATCATTGTTGGCTTGTTTTTCTCCGCTCACGTCCATCACCTCCTTTGTGTTTTGAAAATTACAGAACTATCAGCGGTTTGTAATTCTGTTAATAGCCACCCAGACAGGGGAGTAGAACTTTCTTCAGGCTAATTTAAAGCTCAATTACCACCGGCATGGTATCGCCTGAACCCATCTGGGAAACATTTATATACTTAATCCCATCTACTTCTTTCATGCCAAACGAGCGGTGTGCGTGTCCGAAGATATGAATATCGGGCTGGATCTCTTGAACTTGATCAAGTATTTCCTGATAACCGCAATGGCTTATTCGGCGTTGTATAACGCGTGTTCCATAGGCAAGGACGGTGCCTTTGTCCAGAATATTCTTGGGCGGACAATGAGAAACAACTACGTCTGCTGTAGAAACTGCACCAGGCAAACAAAATTTTATTCCTTCAATAGTTACGGACGTTTGCCCAACATCACTCTCAAGTAAAGTTATTCCGCCGGGAAGTTTTTTGACCCCTAATTCTTTATTCTCTTCGTGGTTGCCGAATAGCAGAATTTTGTGTAGATGTGGTTGTTTGGTGAACCAGGGATAAAATAGATCGAACTCATCTCGGTCGTCTGAAAAATCGCCGATGTGCAGCAGAATGTCTCCGCCGGGTAGAGTAAGTTCGTTGTGCTTGCCGTGCGTATCACCTATAGCTATCAGTTTCATTTGGCTGCACCTCGATATTTTTAAATGCTCTGTATTCTGTCCCCGCCTGAGCGCACGCAATAAATCGGGCCTTAGCGTCTCTGTAGTCGGCTTCAAATGCCCGGTGGATGTGTCCGGCAACATGGTAGGTTGGCTCGATAAGTTCGGCGAGATCGCCGATGACGCCGATACCGTAGCCGTTGCTGTAATACCACCCCGGCGCTTCCTCAAGGACGTCCGGCGTCGGCCAGCAGTGCGTCATCAGGATATCTACGTCTCTGCCGGTCGCCTCTTCGAGAAGAGCTTCAACCTCGTCTTCTCTGAAGTGGGCGGTGCGTCTGTTCTTGAACCAGTCTTTGCCAAGCGCCCATCGCAAGCGGTCGCTGGAAGGAGTGTCGTAGCTTTTTTCACCATATACACCCGACAGTCCGGCAATGGTTAAACCGTTGATATCCCTGACGCCGTAGCGTCCGAAGTAATACAGGTTATCTATTAGCTCCGGATCGTTGCCGTGGCGCTGGTTGTGTTGATAAAGTAGTGACCAGGGTTCATGGTTTCCCCCGATGAACCAGGTCTCGATCGGTAGCGTCTTTTTGCTCGCCCAGTAGTCCGGGAACTGGCGAACTTTATTGTAGCGGTCGGGACCGGTGAGTTCTTTGAGATCATCTTCGCCCCGCACCGGTTCAAGATCGCCGACCTGCAGGCACAAATCGCAGTCGGGGTTGTTTCTCTGCGCTTCTTCTAGCAGATCAAAGCGTCCGTGGATGTCCCCGGCAATAAGGATTTTCATTTTAGTTCACCTTTTTTCATTTCAAACTCAGGTTGAAAGTTGAAAATCTTTTGGTGGACAAGATGCTAGAATCAAGATAAAATAAACATTGAGAGTAATATTGACTTTAAAAAGATACTTCTTATTTCAAGAAAGAGGCGCCTCTTTCTTGTTTTCCCACAACCCTTAATTGTCAAAAAGAGTTTGAAAGGGTTTAAAAATTGATTACAAAGCAATTGAGCCAATTGAGTTCTTATCAATTTTATTTTTAGAAGTAAGTTGCCAATATAGAGAAAATTAACTGTTTTCTCTAAAAATACACAGTAAAGTGTTTATTTTTTTACTATAGTTATTATATCATACTTTTAGGCGGTTTTCAAGGCAGTTGTAGTAAATATTCTAACTCTGTTATATTTGGAGGCAAAAGCTATGGGGAAAATCCTATCTTATGATAATGAAAAAACCTTACGGGGGGCTAGAAAGGTCGAGGGACTCACGCAGGAGGAGCTATCCGAACAGGCTCAAATAACACAGGGGCAAATCTCTGGCGTTGAGCGCGGGGAGAGATTGCTTCACTGGGCTTTCGCTGCCCGGGCGGCTTCCCCATTACCGGTTTCTCCTACTGATCTTTTCATTAATCAAAATATGTGGGCGGCCGAAAAGAAGCTGACCGAAAAACGAATGGATTTAGATGTCCTTGAAGAAGAGGTAGAAGAGTTTGCAGGCTGGCGGGGTTACGCAGATCCAAGAGAAAAGCAGACAAAATTCCGTGAAGGGGTAATCTTACACGGCAATATATTAGACATAGCTCATGAGACCCGTTCTGAAATTAACAATATTTTCCAGGCTTTTGGAAAATACTGGTTATCGATAAGCGAAATGAAAGGCGAAACACAGGTAAAGAAAATGATGACCGAGGCTCAAAAAACGATTGACAGGACCCTGAATTTGGTTGAACAACTAGAAATGGATTCTACTTCGATTCACCTTTTTCGCTTGAGTCTGGATAGAAAAACAGATGATCCAAGTCTTACTTATGAAGCAAAACACAGGTCAAAGGAGGATGACCCCGAAAGCGAAGCGTGGTAGAACACCTGAGAAGTAAAGGCAAAAATTATCTGAAAAATAAGTGATAGGATTAAATCAAATATGCTCGAGAAAACTTCAGAATTAGGTAGGCAAGAATTACAGATGGAGACCAGTTAATTTATCAGGAGGCGACGATAAATGAGAGGGTCTGTCACGAAGGTGGAGAGGAAAACAAAAAGTAACGGTTGGCGGGTCAGGGTGGAAGTGCCTTCTTATGGTGGCGGTCGAGAGTGGAGGTCACGAACTTTTGAAACCAAGAAAAAGGCTGAAGAATGGCAGGCCAAAATAAATCATGAGATAAACCAGGGGGAGTATGTGAAAACCAAAAACCCATCGCTCCAAGAGAACCCTCCCTTTGCCGCGCCTGGCGGTCAATGAGCTAAAAAAACATAGACGACGACAGCAGGAGCAAAGACTAAAATGCGGTGAAATTTGGAAGAATGAACACAACCTGGTTTTTACCAGTCCAGTCGGCAAGCCGATAACCCCCCGCAACTTGAACCGTTGCTTCAAGCGTCTGCTGGATAAAGGCGATCTACCTGATATAACTCTACACGAGCTGCGCCACACCTGCGGCACCCTACTGGCCGAGCAAGGCGAGCATCCAAAAGTGGTGCAGTCCATCCTTGGCCACAAGAATATTTCAACAACAATGGATATATATTCTCACGTTTCAGACCAGTGGAAAGAGGAAGCCACACAAGCTCTGGAAAATCGTATAACCCGCACCGGAAGCTAAATAATTTTCACTTTTCAAACTATTTTTCCTATGATGAGCCCGGTCTAATCAGACTCCCTCTGAAGACAGGGGCTTTCGATAAGGAAACACGTAGAAGGCAAGA
>CAZMIT010000025.1:0-18988 GCA_964566495.1 uncultured bacterium
CAAGCCCGTCACAGACGGGACAGGCGCCGTAGGGACTGTTGAAAGAAAAGATACGGGGCTCGACTTCGGAATAGGAGTAGCCACAGTCGGGACAGGCGAACTGTTCGCTCATCGTCGTGGACTGTCCGGAGTCATAGTCCTCGACGGTAACCAGACCGCCGGCAAGGTCGACGGCGAGTTCCATTGAATCGGCGATGCGGCTGCGATTTTCGTCAGAGCCTTTGAGTTTAACGCGATCAACAACAACTTCAATCGTATGTTTCTCTTCCTTTTCCAGCTCGGGCAGATCGGCCTGGTCAAGACGATGCTGTTCGCCGTCAATCCGGAGGCGAACGTAGCCTTCTTTTTTCAGTTCCTCAAGCTCATCTTTATATTGACCTTTACGACCACGGACGAGAGGGGCGATTATCAGAAGGCGGGTGTCCGGGTCAAAAGTCATGACTTCGTCAACCATACGGTCAATAGTGGTAGCTTCAATGGGCCGACCGCAGTCAGGACAGAAGACGTCGCCGACGCGGGCAAAAAGCAGGCGCAAGTAGTCGTAGATTTCAGTTACAGTGCCGACGGTGGAGCGCGGGTTGTGGGAGCGATTCTTCTGTTCGATAGCAATGGTCGGGGTGAGACCGTCAATACGTTCGACATCGGGTTTTTCGAGCTGACCGAGAAAACGGCGGGCATAGGCGGAGAGCGACTCGACAAAGCGACGCTGTCCCTCGGCGTAGAGAGTGTCGAAGGCAAGCGAGGACTTGCCGGAGCCGGAGATGCCGGTGACGACGGTAAGCTGTTCGCGGGGAATTTTGACATCGAGACCGGCGAGGTTATGTTCACGGGCGCCGTGTATTTTTATCCAGCTTTTTTCGTCTGACATAGGTAAACACCCTGTTGTGGGTTGCAGGTTGAGTTCAAAAGCGTGACATCTTTTTGTGGTTTTAAGGTCAAAATCAAGTCCCGGCAACCGGGATAGAAGCTATATATTTTAGATTAAATCTGGAAAAATTTCTATGTTTCAGTAAGGCGGTGAGGCAGAAAATGGAAGTAAAAGCGGATGAAGAGGAGAGCGAGGAAGAAAATAAGGGCAGCGATAAAGTTAAAATCCCGGAGCGGGAAACCAGTTGGTGGTAGGGGGTGCAAGTGATAGCTGAAAGCGGTGAGAACAAGCGGAAAATGAAGGGCAATTAGCAGACCGTAAATCGCCGCCAGGTTCTGACTTGCTTTTTGCCGGGCAAGGTAACGATGAAACAAAAACCAGGTGGCAAAAAGGGCCCAGAGAAGCGCATAAGAGAGCCAGACGGTTTCGTAGTAAAAGGGTCTACCGGTTTCCAGCAAAGCCTGTATTGTCCCCACCAGAACAATAACCCCGGAAGCAAGGAAAAGCACAGCAGCAAGCGCGCGGAGGCGAGCTATTCGCTCACTGCCGTGAGAAAGCAAATAAAAGTAGGTGGCGAAGGCGAAGACAAAAAGAAAGACAAAGCTAACCACGGCCAGGGAGTAATAAAAAACTCCCAGGACCACTGGAGAAAATAGACGCCAGTCTCCCCGGATAACGCTACCGAACCCGTATATGCTCCCGACGAGCAGAAGCAAAAGAATGAGAAAATCGAGAAAACGAAGGAATACTTTCATCAAAACTCCTCCCAGAAGAACTCGCCCACAAGCCAGAGTCCGGCAAATAAAATTATCAAGTAACTCAAAAGCCAGTAGAGCCAGGCCCAGGGATAAGCGCCGGCCGGTTCAAAAACCAGCCTGAACAGATAGCGAGCCGAGAGCAGGTGAGGAAGTAAAAATGGCAGTAAAAGTAGAAAGAAAAGGTAGTTAGAAAACCCACCGGTTAAGGTTGCAAGCCATATAATAAGTTCAGAGAGGGCAAAGACATGGAGAAAAGAGAGTATAAGAAGCAATAATAACTGATTGATATTGCTCTCAAACAAGTAGAAGACCAGGAGCGAATACACGACAACCGGGGGAAGAAGACGCAAAAAGCCAACAAGAAGCTTCTCCAGAAGATACTCGAAACAGTCGATCCCGGCAAGCGCATACTGCTGGACAAACCCGTGGCGATAGTCGCGGGAGACGGTCGGAAAAAGTGCCAGCAGGGTGGTAAAAAAGAGAGACAACCAGAGGCCAAAAGATAAAAGGTCAACCGCAAGCGCGGGAAAAATGCGAGAGATAGAGAACGAAAGCAGCAAAAATCCGACGCCTACAGAAGTGAGTAAAATAACGGAAAATAAATTACGCAGGGCAAGTTTCAACTCAAAGATAAGCAAATAAAAGATTTTAAACATTATCTTTTGCTTCCTGTAGTTTACCGGGACGAATTACCTGGTTAGTTGAAGCATAATCGTTGCGGGCGGTGTCAACCGTAACAACCAGCCGGGAATCTTCCATAAAACTACGCAAATCCTTACAGACGAGTTCATACTGACCAGCATTCAGCCGCTCAAGAGGGTAGGAACAAACCACCAGCGGACGAGGGGAGGTGAGGACAGTTGCCATTTTAAGCATGAACAGCCGGTTAGCGCTGAGAAACGTAACCAGCTCATCAGAATCAATATTTTTCAGATAAGCTGAACGAACAGAACCACGTAGAGAAAAAAGGCTGGTGTAAAAATTCAAATTTTCAGCGACGGTAAGAGAAAGGAAGAGTTCGGGCGAGGCGGTGATTAACCGCAAGGAGTTTCGGAAAGCGACAATATTTCGCCAGGCGTCACGACCATTCCAGTATAACGTTCCCCCGCCGGGACGACGAAGTCCGGCCAGGACCAGGGCAAAATTATCACGTAGCTCCTGACTTGCCTCACGAATCACAAGATTTATCCACTCACCACCCCGGACCTTCAAGTCAAGGTTCGACACGGTCAGCTCTGGCGACGCTTTTACTGTCGCCTCACGCAGCTCTAAGGTGTTGATTATAACCCCAACTAATCAAGTAGCTCCAGGGCTTTTTCATAAATGTGGGGTGAAGTAAGTCCATAAGCGTCGAGCAATTGTCGTGACTCCCCCGATTCAGCATAGGTATCTTCAATCGCCACAAAGCGCATGGGGACTGGTTCACGGGCACTCAGAGCGCGAGCCACGGCACTACCCAGACCGCCCCAGATTTGGTGTTCCTCGGCGACAAGGACCCGGCCCGTCTTACGGGCGGAGCCGACAAGCGTCGCCGCGTCCAGGGGTTTCATCGTATGAGAATCAATCACTTCCACCTCCACACCTTCATCAGCCAGCCGGTCTGCCACTTCGAGCGCTTCAGCGACGAGCAGTCCGCAGGCGACGATGGTGAGATCATCGCCCGGGCGAATTATGTTTGCCCGACCCAGTTCGATACAGCTCTGCTCGTCGTAGATCTGAGGGACCCGAGGGCGACAGGTGCGCATGTAGCAGGAAGTCTCCGCGCTAAAAACCTGGGGCATAAGAGCCCGGGTGGCGTAACCGTCGGCCGGCACACAGACAACCATTCCGGGGAGAGAACTCATAAGCGCAAAATCTTCAATACTCTGCTGGGTGGCGCCGTCCTCGCCACCACTTATTCCACCGTGAGAAGCAACAAACTTAACGTTAAGCTTGGGATAAGCGACGGAAACACGCAGCTGGTCGTAAGCACGATTGGTCAAAAAACAGGCAAAGCTGCTGACAAAAGGGACGAGCCCGCTGGCCGCCAGACCGGCGGCGAGACCAACCATGTTGGCCTCCTGTATTCCAACGTTATAAAAGCGGTCGGGAAATTTTTCCTGAAACATATAGGTGCGCGTGGACTTGGCGAGATCACCATCGAGCACAACAATTTCTTCGTGCTGGCGGCCAAGCTCAACAAGCGCTTCGCCATAAGCGTTACGTGTCGGAGGACCGTATTCAAAATCCATTATTTTACCTCCTGCCGGGCCTGCTTTAACTCAGCAAGTGCCTGTTCAGTTTCCTTATCATCAGGGGCCGTACCGTGAAAATCATTGTTATTTTCCATAAAAGAAACTCCTTTTCCTTTTACCGTATGAGCGATTATAACACGCGGCGTGTCCGGCTGTTTTTGTGACCACCGGTAAGCGCTATCCACGGCTTCCAGATCATGACCATCGATTTCTCTAACCTGCCAGCCAAAAGACTGCCATTTTTCTGTTAGAGGTTCCAGCTCAAGAATCTCTTCAATCGAACCGTCAAGCTGAAACTTATTGTAGTCAACAACGGCAGTCAAATCACCCAGGTCATGATGGGCTGAGAAGGCAGCCGCCTCCCAGACCTGCCCCTCATCGAGCTCGCCGTCGCCAAGCAGACAGAAGGTGTGAAAATCCTCATTCAATTGCTCGGCAGCCAGGGTAATGCCGGCAGCAATGGACAATCCCTGGCCAAGAGAACCAGTAGAAGCTTCAACGGCGGGCAAACGGGAATAATCCGGGTGCCCCTGCAGAGGACTGCCGTATTTACGAAGGTCAGATAGTTCCTCGACAGGAAAATAGCCGGCCCGGGCGAGAACAGAATAAAGGGTAGGCACACCGTGACCCTTACTCAGCACGAAACGATCGCGTTGAGGCCAGCGTGGGTTTTCCGGATCAAAATCCATTATCCGAAAAAACAAGAGAGCAGTCAGTTCGACCATGGACAATGAACTGCCGGGATGACCGCTTTCAGCACTATTTATCATTTTCACAACGTCGGCGCGGATATCATAAGTTAGTGTTTCAAGTTCTGAAAGATTCATTTTAAACTCTCACCACTTAAAGTAGAGAGTCCACTCAAAAAAGTCCGTCATTGCCAATACCGGATCAAGACCGGCATGACGCTGCTTGACCCGGCACTCCCTGATAAAACCCCGTTTACAATGGATCCCTGCACTCGCAGAAATGACAAAGTGGAGTTTTTAGAGTGAACTCAGTAGATTTTAAAAAAACTATGCAACTCTCAACCGAGCTAAGCCCGGCTTATATTCCCTCGGGGCAAAAGATTTTAACACAAACCGAAAATAGGAAAAGGAAAATTTTAGTTATCTGAAGTAAAAATACGTCGGCGAAGCGGAGCCAATTCAAAAAGCTCACTTAGATAGACAAACTCAATTCCTTTTTGTTTGTATTTTGGAACCATTTCATTTAGAACCCGAGCCGTGTTGGGGGTCTGGATGTGACCGATACCGATAGCCTCGCCCTGCCGTTTTGCCACCTGCATCAGACTTTCAAACTGGCCGCGAATATGTTCTTTATCAGTTTGACCGTCGAGAAAAACATCGCTTTCTTCAACGGGGACTCCATATTTCCGGGCCGACTCAGCAGCAACTGAAGCATCGTCGGTGCGGCTGTCCAGATAAAAAATATTATGCTCTCCAAGCGTCTTCATAACAGCCTCCATGCCGGGGCGGTAACGAACAAAAGCGGAGCCCATGTGGTTGTTCATACCGACAAGACGCGGGTATAAATCTATCACTTCTTCAACCTTGGCTATAATCTCTTCACGGTTCATATCAGTCATCAAAGCGTGCTCCCCCGGATCATCGTCAGGGTAACCCAGGGGCTCCATTGGCATGTGAATAATGAACTCATATTTATCGCGCCAGAGTTGGTAGTGATAATCGCTATGTGGGCGCTCGGGCATTAGCGCCATAGTCAGTGGGGCGGGAACCTGTTCATAGAGGGATATGGTTCCCAGCTCCCAGCCCAAATCATCAATGACGATAGCAACGCGTGGTGAATTTGACTCCGACGAATGATCATTATCAGCGCTGGTAATGGAGAGCTGTTCCGGGGACTGCAAACTAAGCTCCAAATTCTCTACATAACGACTATTAAACTGCAGCAGGTGGGAATAAGTGAGCGCCACCAGGAGTACAATTAATATCGCTGCGGTGAGCCAGTATTCACCCTTCATGAGCAGACAACAGGGCCAGGGCTTCCTTTAGATCCCAGGGGTCCACCTGGAGAGCTTCAAGTAATTTCCCAAGGGCCTGGTCGAGCTGCGGATCGGTAGCCAAATCAACAACTAACTCCTCGCCTCGAGCCGCATGCTGCTGATTTTTAATCTGGTGGCGTATATACTTTTCAGGCAGAGTGAAGCCCTGTTCCCGCAATTTTTCAACAAAACGCTCTATCTCCTGTTCGGACGGTTCCGGATGGTTCCGGACAAACTCAATCACCGTATCCCCCATCTGAAGCTTTTGCATCTCTTCCCGGACAGGTGTATCGGGGGCATCCTGTTTGACCACCCGGTGTGGAGCAATCCCCTTCCCTTCTATTTCATAACCATCTGGAGTATAGTAACTGGCAGTGGTAATTTTAAGAGCGGAGGCATCCGGCAGGGGAAAGACTGACTGGACGCTGGCCTTGCCAAAAGTCGTATCTCCGGCAACAAGTGCTCTACCCTGGTCGCGCAGGGCTCCGGCAACAATTTCAGAACCACTGGCCGACCCCTGGTTGACAAGGACAAGCATAGGATATTTGCTCTCAGTATCCTCCTGATGTGCCCAGACGTTCATATCGTGATCTCTAATCCGTCCCCTCGTGTAGACAATTTTTCCGTCGTCAAGCCAAATATCGGCAACTTCATTAGCGGCGCGCAGGATGCCACCGGGATTATTACGCAAGTCCAGAACAAGTCCCGCCATTCCTTTGTCGTGTAATTCCGCCAGAGCCTCTTCAACTTCCGCCGGTGTTTTTTCACCAAAATTATTAATGCGGAGAAAGCCCAGTTTTTGCCCCTGGCGCTCGATCAACGAGTGGTGAACACTTTCAATAGAAATAACCTCGCGAGTTATGTCGACTTCAAAGGGTTCAAGACCCGAGCGATCAATTAGCAGGGTAACCTCACTGCCGGGCTCGCCCCGTAGACGATCGACGGCCGCTTCGATCCCCTCGAGCTTTGAGGCGTCCTCGCCGTCAATTGTTTTTATCACGTCACCGGGCATTAACCCCTCTCTGAAAGCCGGGGTACCGGACATGGGAGCAATGATCAGCAGCTCATCATCCATTGTAATCTGGATGCCAAGACCGCCAAACTGCTGTTCAGTAGAAGTCTGCATCTCCTCGTAACTGCGCCGGTCAAGATGTTGGGTATGGGGATCCTCGAGCTGTCCAATCAACCCCTGGTAGGCGGCCCGGAACTTATTCGCGGGGTCCAGCTCACAGCGTTCGTCCACAAAACCATATACTTCCTTAAAAACGGCATTTACATCGCCACTCAGCCCGCGGTAATAATCGCCGGTCAAATAACCTGTATCAAAAGGAAATGCCCCGGGCTCATAGAGCTGTTTATTGCTTTTTGGAGGGCCAATGACCAGCGTGTCATTTTTAGTGGAAAGATAGATAGCAACAGCATCGTCCGCTTCACCGGAAGCCTCCCGAATGCTATCGTACGCCGATTCTTCCAGGAGTTTAACCGGACAATCTTCCAGCTCATTTACAAACCCCGATAGAGCGCCATAAAGCAACTCCTCATCGTCCAGGACTTCTTCATCAAAATAGAAATTGTTTATATAACTGTAGACGTTGCTGAACACCTGATACTGCTGTTCAAGCTCGGAACGTTCACCGGCCAGTAGTCCGCCGAGAAAAATGTAGCCCAGCAATATCCCCACACAAAAGCTTGCGACAGCAACGAATGACTTCCAATTTAACTTCACCAGAATCACCCATGTCCCCTTCGGGAGAAGATACCTTGAAAACAATAGCAGTGTCTTAAATTATAACAAATACGACACAGATTTTAAAACGCGTCAGAACCTACCACAGAACCTACCGAAGCCCTCATCTTTTCTCCCCCATGAGGGGGAGAAAATACAAAAGAGGGGGTGGTCAAACATTTTCCCCCTCACCCTAACCCGGCCTATGCATGAACCCTATGCATAGACCGTCCAAAGGGCCGCCCATTCGTCGTAATGAGCGGGGTTAACCTTCGGACTTCGGCTTCCCCGCGTCAAGGGGAGGGATGATCTTGGGGGCGGCGGTCTCTGCGTTCACGCGACTGGAATGACGTTGGAAGGCTGGGAAGATTCCTTACGAAATCTCCGGCGGGGAGATTTCACGAAAACTATGAATCTCGACCCGACCGTCGCGAAGCCGAAAAGTGCAGTGCTGAACGCCCCCGGTCCGAATAAGCCGATAATCACTACCAATTCCAATTCTTGTCCCGGAATGAACAGCATTTTCAACTGAAATAAGAGCATCTTCCCGCAAGGTGGCCTGTTTAAAGAGAGAATCCTTCTCTTCTTCAAAGTTTTCTATATTCCGGCGAAGACGTTCCCGATTGGAGAGTAACTTCTCCAATTTTTTCTTTTCTTTATCAGCCAGCTGACCGCGACCTTCCAATGTATTTACCGCCCGCTCAATTTTATCCAGTTTTTCTCGCTGATCGACAAGCTTGCCCTCTATCCGGGCGGCACGTCTAAAATAACCGGGGTCGATGCCAACTTCCATACGAGTTTCAGTTGTTCCAATAGACCCGACCTCACAGGCGTAAATAAAAAGTCCAGACCGGACCTCCCCGCCTGTAATAAGTCCTCGTCCCCCGGCGACATAAATACCTTTGCCCGCGTCCACACGGCTGTGAAGGATCATTTCCCCGCCAATCACAAATCCCTGGGCGATGATTCCGGCCTGTTCAATAAAACTTGATATAACGTTTCCCCGGGCATTCACCTGCGCCCCTCCCTTGCCACGAATCCCCTCCTTAACGACAACGTCCTGCTCGGACTGCAAATAGGATTTGCCCACCCCCTGCTCGATTATGATGTCCCCGCTGGCCTTGATCTTAAAGCGATCGTGTACGTTCCCTTTAACTACAACTGTCCCGTCAAAGTCAATATTCCCCGTGCTGTAATCAACGTCGCCGGAGACGATGTAGATTTCCTGCACCCGGAGCACGTCTTCATTTATGGTGACATTTCCACTGGCCGTAGCGTAGAACTTGTTGTTCTCGCGCCGAACGTTTTTTCCGGGTTCAAGCTCCTTTTCATCGCCCGGTTCAGCTTCAATCTTTTTGCCCCGCACAGTAATTCCCGGGCGACCCGGTGTTGCCGGCCTGATTTCAGCGAGGATCTCACCCTCCTCGACATTATTAATCAAATTTAGTTCTCGAAAGTTAACGCGTCCATCTGACTTCTCCGGTCGCGGTTTCTTATTGGTTTCGAAATAAGTAACTATTTCGGCCGGATCGCCCTTCTCCGGCGGCCGCCCGCGGGCCACTTCGACGGGTTCATTATAGTTTTTATTTTCAATCATATTTTCTATCCGGTCCCACTTTATCCCCTCGGTTATTCGCTCTGATTTTAATTTTCTCCGGGCACCTTTCATCGAAGCCGGCTCTCCCCCTAACCGGGGAGGCAAAATAGTCATACGGGCCGACAACCCCTCCTCAAGCACCTGGACCTCGTAACGGGCGTCAAAATCTTCATCAGGCGGAACAACCCCAATTTTAACCGGTTCACCGTCAGGATTTATGGCAGCTTTTTGAACACCCTCAAAATCACAATATTCAAGACCAATATGCTGCAGATGGTCAATTATTTCTTCAGCTTCCACGGGTTCTCCGGTGCCGACGGGGGGATGGATAGTAAGTAAAATTTTGCCATCTTTGACTTCAAGGTGGAAAGAACCATCGACGCCTTCGGCCGCTTCCAGAGCCTCTTCGAGAGTCGCTTCCAGGAGAGAGTCGTCTGCCACCCGGGGACGAATCCGGAGGCGCCAGGGGCGGGCAAAAAAACCGAGTAATCCGGAAGTCCCCACCTGCATAACGGTAGCTTCTATTTCGCTAAGGGTAAGACCGAGTTCCTCGGCCCCCTTCTTCATTGCTTCGGGTTTAGTCTCCGCCTCAACTATTATTTCTCGGCGTTCAGCTTCTTCTTCGCCACTCATGGCAGGTGCTGCAGGACCTCAGGCAGCGCCGAGACCGATGGGTAATCCGTTTCGACATCAACCTCATGATAATTCCAGGGGAAGTCCGACTGGACATGAACGGGACGCAACCCCAACTCAATAGCGGGTTCCACCTCGCCGCGCAGCGAGTCGCCAACCACTGAGACCCGTTCCGGAGGATAAGGTGGGACAACACGGGAGAGCGTATCACTATCCTTGTAAGGAAAGATATGAAATTCATCAAACCAACGTTCAAGTTGGTGATATCGTATTTTATTTGTCTGTATTTCCACATCCCCCATCGTATAAAGCAGCAGATCAAAACGATCGGCCAGCTGGTCCAACACTTGAAAAGCTCCGGGAAGTGGTTCTGGAATTACTTCGTAGACAGCCTCGCCAATCCGCCGGCATTTCACTCGTTCCCGCTCCCGTTCGGGCCGCCCAAAGCGGTCACAGTAAAACTGCCAGGTTTTTACCATGGAGAGCGGAAAGTGTTCCCGAACCAGTCCTATTTTCTCAATAACCTGCCGGTCAATCAAATTATAACGATCAAGCACCTCTTGCTTAGTATGAAGTTCAGAAAAATTTTCAAGGACAAAGGAGGCAAACTCGTCCAGCTGCCGGTTATAGTATTTTCCTGACTGAAGAAGCGTATCATCAAGATCAAAAATTATCCGGCAAACCATTTTTTCAACCGCCCAAATATTGAATTAGAGGAACGTTGCCAGCCAATAATCGAAAGATTATGATCTTCCGCGATTTGAAAGCACTTCTCCTGCTGCAGGAAGAGGGTAACATCAGCTTCCAGAGCCAGCAAGTCGGCATCAGCTTCAGCGAGCAGTTGGATCGTCTCCAGTCCAACCACCGGCACGTCAAAACGATAGTCCTGGGAAGAGCGGGCAATCTTGAGTAAAACCAGGCCGGGGCCGGCCAGCTTGGCACTCCGACGAATAAGCTCGGAAGTCCCTTCAACCCCTTCCACGGCGACCACGGTCTGCTCTTTTCCGGTTACCACCTGGCCAACCTCTTCGTCGACGAGTTTCACGGCCAGCGAGGAGAGCTTGTTTAAAGTGGCGAGACAATCCTCAGGCGGCTCAGGACCAGCTATATGACCGGCAGGCGTAAGCCTGTCCGAGAGAATTTCATTGACTCCCAGGACTCGCAAGCCCCGGAACTTGAGCATGCGAGCAGCGGCCCGAATAATCTCCTTGTCTCCCTTGTCCGAAAGTTCATCGAGCTGTCGCTTAACGGTAGCATCAGCATTTTCGTGAACCTGGCGATCAAATATCTTTTTTTTGTCAACGTCGCCAACAAGCAAAACTTCCTTTACCCCATCCTCACTCAACATGCGCGGCACAGCACCAAAACGTTCCGGCTCAATCTGGTGAAATTCGTCAGCGACTTCCCTAAGTTCAGGGCGAGGAGAGGCTGTCATACTGTAGAGATTGACGCGCCGATCGCGTTGCTTAAACTTTCTGGCCGCCAGCAAAGGCAATGATCCCGTCCCCGCAAGTATAGCAACGGGATTTTGACTCATTTATGAATGCCCCGCTCGGAATTGCGAACAAAGTTGATGAGATTTTCAAGGTGAGAATTAGATTCCAGTTCAGTTTCTATTTTTTCAATTGCCTGACTGGTATTGAGATCAGAGTGAAAAATAATGCGGACAGCCCGCTTAAGCAACCGACGGACTGACCCCGAAACCTCGTGCCGACGAAGACCAATACTATTCAAATCATAAACTTGAGCAGGGTTGCCGGAAATGCGTATGTAGGGGGGGACATCTTTGTTTAAACGGCTCAAGCCGCCGACCATGGCGTAGGAACCAATTTTGACGAACTGATGCACAGGAGTCAGTCCACCCATCATGACATGATCGTGAACTTTAACGTGACCGGCCAGCGTCACCCCGTTAGCCAGCGCATTGTCGTTGCCCACCGTACAGTCATGGGCTATATGGGAATAGGCCATTATCATGTTATCGTTGCCGACAGTGGTGTAATTCCCCGACTCAGTGGCCCGGTTAATAGTGATAAATTCCCGTAGAATATTATCATTCCCAATTTTTACCCCCGTATCGTTACCCTCATAGGACCAATCCTGTGGAGGTGTGCCCAGCACAGCTCCGTTCAGAATTTCATTGTTGTCGCCGATTATAACTTCGCCCTCAATTGTAACGCGGGCTCCAATTTTAGTTCCAGCACCAATTTTCGCTTCTGAAGAAACGATGGAAAACGGGCCAACTTCAACGTCATCAGCCAACTGTGCTCCATCCTGAACAATAGCAGTCTCGTGAACAGCCGTCATAATTAAAACTCCTTATTAATAATTTCAGTATGTAGTATAACTGTTTTATATATTATTTAAGTAAAAAAAGTCCTTCAATCTACAAGAGCAAATTTGAATAATCCCTCAGTAGCCACCTCACCGTCAGTGTAAGCCTTGCCCTCCATCATTCCCGAGCGACTGCGCAGCCGTTTACCGGTAACTTCAAAAACAAGCTGGTCACCGGGACGCACAGGTTTTCGCCACTTGACATTATCAACCCCCATAAAATATATATTCTTGCCCTCATTACCGGGACGAGAAAGAATCCAGGCGGCTCCTAATTGAGCAATTGCTTCAATAATTAAGACACCGGGCATGATCGGATCGCCCGGAAAGTGTCCCTGAAAAAACTCCTCGTTCATAGTCACGTTCTTAAGTCCGACGGCCTTCTCCTTATCGTGATCCATGGAAAGAATGCGGTCGACCAAAAGCAGAGGGTAGCGGTGAGGTAGCACGTCGAGAACATCGTCAATATTCATCATTTCGTCGCCACCGCGGCGGGCCTGATTGGAGATCTCGGCCGGAGATTTTTTTATCCGACCGGCCAGTTTTTCGGCCAGAGCCACGTTGAGGAAATGGCTATTTTTAACGGCCACAACATGACCGACAATAAAGGTGTCAAGCAGCGCCAAATCGCCAATAATATCAAGCACTTTGTGACGTACAAACTCATCTGGGAACTGCGGCTCATCTCCCATCAAATTACCGTCTTCATCGAGCACGATAGCGTTATCCAGGCTGCCACCCAGGGCAAGATTATTTTCAAGCAGGTCCTCTATTTCCTCTTTAAAACCAAAAGTTCGAGCTGGAGCTATTTCCTCTCCAAAACTGTCAGGAGTCAACGAATAAGAGAGGTATTGATCACCAATATACTCGTTGTCAAAACTGATTGTACAACTGATTTTAAATTCAGTTGCGGGCAAAAGGACAATCGACTGGTCGCCATCTTCAACGTAGAGCGGTTTGTTAACCCGATAAATCTCTCGTTTTCCCTGTAACTCTTCCAGGCCGGTCTGCCGAAAAATTTCTATGAACCCTTCAGCGCTACCGTTCAGGGCGGGAATTTCCGGTGCTTCGACGTAAACGGTGGCGTCGGTAATTCCCAGACCAAAGAAAGCGGCCAGGATATGTTCGACAGTGTAAAGTTCCTCCCCGGAGCTAGAAAGCACAGTAGCCCGGGGGATATCTTCAATTGCATTAACCGAGGGTCTAAAAACCACATCTTCGTCCAGATCGGTGCGAACAAATTTAATTCCCTCGCCCGATTCAGCGGGCTCGACCAGCAACCGTGTTTCACTGTTGGTATGAATGCCAATTCCATCAATTTCTACTTTATCAGCAAGAGTCCGTCTTTTACGGTAGTAATCAGTGCTCAAGATTCAATCTCCTCACTTCTGTTCAAATTTCTTTTCAATTTTTTTGATCCGAGTATAAATATCAGGTAGTTTTTTGACCAGAGCCTGGGCCCGCAGTTCGCTGCGATGATCGCGGGCGGGAAAACCACTGATAACCTTTCCCTTTTCTTTAACATCTTTAGTCACACCACTGCGACCGGCTATTTTAACTTCGTCGGCAATTTCAACGTGATCCTTGATGGAAGTGCTTCCACCGACAATAACAAAATCACCAAGAGTAACGCTTCCAGCCAGACCAGACTTACCAATTATAAGACAACCCCGGCCAATTTTGCAATTATGTGCCACATGGACCTGATCGTCTATTTTAGTTCCGGCTCCGATAACCGTTGCCCCCAGTGTAGCCCGGTCGACAGTAGAATTAGCCCCTATTTCAACATTTTCACCCACTTCAACCCGGCCGATTTGAGGAATTTTTACATGCTCACCGTCACGCTGCAGATAACCATAGCCGTCGCCACCAATCACAGTATTGGAATGGATAACGACATTATCACCAATTTTAGCGGGAGACTGAATTTTAACCCCCGAAAACAGGCGGACATTCTGGCCGAGGTGTACGTTCCCCTCGATATATACACCAGATTCAATTATAACGCCGGGCTCCGCGGTGACCCCCGGACCAATATAAGCCCCCGCTTCAACGTGAACCGGCTCGTCAAATGAAAAGTCCGCAGCTATATGAGCGTCTTCCGATAATCCCCGGTAACTCTGTTCTGGTTCAAAAAGGGCAAGAAGTTCAGGCAAAAGATCTTCCAGGTCATCAATTAAAACCCGTGGACCGGAGTTTTCAATCTCAAGTCCCGAGTCAACGAACACCGGACTGGACGTCTGCACCTCTCCATGCCGCCAGACTTCAGCTATCGTTTCACTGCCTTTGTTCGGGGGGGCTACGCCCTCCACTTTACGGTCCTCTCCGACGAGAGTACTGCCGGGGATCTCTGAAACAATTTCTGAGAGCTTTCTGACTGGACCGACCGGGGAATGGGGACTCATATTGATTCAGCTATCCTCCAGGACCTGCAACTCATCAATAAGTTCTTCAGTAAAATCAACCCGTGGAGCAACCCAGAGAACATCAGTCCCAACGCCGTCAAATTGCTTTATAACATCCAGGTCAAAGGCTTCGCCAAGATTGCTGACGGCGACCTGGACTTCCTGGTGAACCGGCTCCAGCAGTTCTTCTTCGCGCTGATCAAGACGAGCTTCGCTTTCGTGAATCAACGACTGGTATTCCTGGAACAGCCGCTGCATCTGCTCCTGTATCTCCCGCTGACCTTCCGGGGAACGAAATTGCAGGCTTTGCTGCAGTTCCTCAAGCTGCTCCTCCATCTCGTCTATCCGCCCCTGCAGCTCCTGCTGGTATTCACTCAACTGACGCTGTGCCTCCTGGTAGGGGCCAAATTCACCCAGAGCCAGCTCAAGGTCAACGTAGCCCTCGCGGACTTCACTCACCGGTTCCGGCTGTGGTTCCACGTCTTCCCGTCCATGTAGATCTGCATTGGCAAAGACACCAATCGACAAGATCAAAACCGGGACCAGAAGCCCAAGCGACAGAAAAAATAATTTCTTTTTTAACATAACTATTCCTCCAATAAATAAGCTTTAAGAAAAGGCGTAAATAGAAGCTAACGATTTAGCTGTTCAATCACCGAAACTGTAAGATCGGTATAAACCTCTGAGGCGTATAGAACTTCGTTTTCCGATAAAACAAGGCTATAGCCGTTGGTAATTGCAACGTCTTCAATTACCGAATAAATACGATCGTGTGCCGACCGGATGAGATTTTCGCGGCGGCTATCAATCTGAGCCAGGGCTTCCACATAAACCTGACGATCGGCGCCACTAGTTTCGCCGTCAGCAGCCGGCATATCACCCGGATCATCACCGCTCCCCTCTATCATTTCCAGCAATCGTTCACGCTGACTTTCTAACTCAGATATTTCCTGCTGAAACTGCTCGTAATTGGCGACCACCTGTTCCCAGTTTACTACAGCCACCCGAATCATCTGTGGGGCCCAGCCCGGACTGGAGAGTAAAGAAACGGCAACAATAATCAAAAGTCCCAGCAATCCACCCGTAACGTAAGGATTTAAATTATCAAATTTCATATTTATCAAAACCCGGTGCCAATTGTGAAATCAACCCTGGACTCCCCGGCGTCGCCAGCCCCCGGGTAAGTGTCGTCGAGCCGTTGACCCCAGCTAAAAATCATGGGACCGATCGGAGATTGAATCCTAAAGCCAGTCCCATAAGAACGTTTTAAACCCGAGGTAGAGAAGTCCCACGAATCCGCAAAAACGTTACCGGCGTCAGCAAAAATGAATAGCTGCATAGTATTTTCAATCATTACCGAGCGCAGCTCCAGATTGGTAAAGAAGGCCGAGTTACCACCACGGTCTCTTTCTCCATTATCATAAATCATAATATCCCGAAAACCGTAAGCCCGGACATCGCGGAAGCCCCCCAGTCGGTAACGCTCAAAGCTGGGGATGGGATTGTCGTCCTCATCTTTCCAGGAGTCGAGAGTCCGGTAGTTAGTCCGAACTGCCCAGAAGGTCGGGCCAACGAAGGGGATATAGTGCCGGTAGTCAAGCTCGGGCTCGTAAAAGTTAGAATTACCTCCAATATATTCTGCTGACAACAGCGTTGAGCCACGCAGGTAATAACCCTCAGTAGGGAAGCGACGGACGTCGCGACGATCACGCTGCAGACCAACTTTTATCGAACTAATCTGTCTTTTAAACTCCGAATCGCCGGCCGCTTCGTCCTTAAAGTCGCGCGGTATATCCTCCGCATCCACCTCGTCGAGATCGCGAACCTCAACGCTGCGGAAGGAATACTCGGCATCAAGTTGATTGGAAAGCGCCGGCCCAAACTCACGACCAACCCGCAGAGAACCACCACGATCAAAACGGTCATATCCTTCGTCACGCCGGTAAACCTGCTGGAAACCGGTGAAACCAAAAGAAATCGGAATCATTGGCGGCGGTTGATCGGCGCCGACGTTGTCGTTTATCCAGGGGTCGCGCCAGGAGAGCCGGTAGCTGTCCTCACGCTGTCCCATGTTCATTGAAGCCTCGAGACTCTCGCCACGGCCGGTAAACCCCTGTTCCCAGTCATAAAGGCTAAAGTTATCTTTCTCCAGGCGTAGCTGGCCTGTAAAACCGGTAGCGCTGCTGTAGCCGCCCCCAAACTCCAGGTGACCGGTGCGACCTTCAGTTACCTGCACCCGCAGTATCTTTTTGTCCGTCTGCCGGCCGGGCAAAAGATCCATCTGCACGTCCCGGAAAAAGCCGAGGTTATACAGGCGACGACGCGAATCCCGAATCCGCTCGCCTTTAAGCAAGTCCCCCTCACGCAGACGAATCTCCCGCCGAATTACCCGTTCATAGGTCTGCTCGTTTCCATGAATTTCTATCCGTTCAACGTAAAAGGGTTGACCTTCCTGAACTCGCGCTCTTACGTTAACAACTTTGGCTTCACGATCCCGCTCAATTTGAAACTGTTGCCGATCAAGAGCCCGAGCCTCAATATAGCCCTGGGATTGGTAGTAGTCCTCTATCGCCTGCAGCCCCTCGCGCAGACGGTCTTCCCGGTAAACATCTCCAGAAGACAATGGTATCTTTTCCTTCAACTGTTCGTCGTCAAAAACCTCATTATCAAAAATTTCTATTTCACCAAACGAATAGACGGGGCCTTCGCGCATATAGAACAAAACGTCATACCCTTCTTCCCGCTGATTATAAAAAATACGCGGTTCTATTTGAACATCCATATAACCGCGATTATGATACCAGTTTCGTATTGCCTCCATTCCCATTTGAATGTGCTGGGGCGAATAGGGCATTCCCTCGCGCAGAGGATTCTGCCAGCCGATTCCCCAGACCCGATGTATGCGCTGTAGTAAATTTATTTCTTCAAAATCAAAATGAACGCTGGTGATGAGTCGCTGCTGCCCTTCGTCAATGATAAACTGGACATTGACAATCCCCTCGGCCTCCTGAACAGCAACCTCCACCTCAGCCCTATCAAACCCCTGCATACGCAAATATTGACTGAGTTCACGGCGGGCGGAATAAATTTCATGCTCACTGGCTGGTTCACCCGGCTGCAGCAGTAGAACTCCCTCAAGCTCCTCATCGGTGACATCAATATTTCCCTCGAAATTGATTTCCCCCAGACGAGGGTTCTCATAGAGTTCAAAGATTAATCGACCGTTTCGAAGCCGGGTGACTGCGTCGGCAAAAAGTCCTTCAGCAACAAGAGCGCTAACTGCTTCGTCAGCCCGGGCCTCAAGCTCCCGTACCGTGTAGGTGTCTCCCTCGACCAGACCGCTGGCTTCCACAAGTACTTCTACATTCTGATCCCGCCAGAGCTCAAGCCCTCTTAATTCTATTTCTTCAAGATAAATTTCTTCGTGAGGATCGTAGGTGCCAGCCTCGACGCAGACTGCCCCGGGGAACAGAAGAACAGAAATTAAAAATATAATCCAGGAAAAGTTCTTTATATTTATACCCATAGCCTATATGATACCAAAATTTGCCCTGCGGTTCAACTGATGGTGAAGTTGCCGCTGTAGAGACATGGGAAGATTCTCGTGGGGCTGCAAATTAATGAAAAACTTACTAAACGCGAAAGTTCGGCAAAGTCATACCGGTTGAATTGGCAGCCGGAGTATTACTGCTCAAGAAGATTTAACGTGCCGGGGCCGGCTCCGTAGGAATAACTTTCCGCGATTGCGGTGGTCTGTTGCTGCTTTGCCTGCTGCAGGGCCTCGTCCATATCCAGGCCGCGGGCAAGGAAAGCGGTAATAAAAGAGCTGAGCGCACAGCCGGAACCGTGCGTGTTGGCTGTCTGGATTCGTGGTGCGGCTATTTTTTTAACCTCGTCGGTCTGTTTGTCAAATAACAAATCAGTCGCCTGTTCACCGCTCCGATGCCCTCCCTTTATCAATATGGCCGGTCCTGATAGGGAGCGGACCATTTTTCGTCCCAGCGTCTCAACATCCAGCTCTAAAGAGAGCCCCAGACGGCGGGCAATTACCTCGGCCTCCGGCCAGTTTGGAGTAACAAGAGTGGCCCGGGGGAGCAACTTCTCCACAAGCATCTCTTCGGCCTCTTTCTGCAGAAGCGAGTCTCCACTTTCAGCGACCATCACGGGGTCGACAACAAGATTAGGTAATTCAAGGGCTCGCCGGGCCACCAGCTCTATTATTTCGGCGCCAAAGAGCATGCCGGTTTTGACCGCCTTAAGCGAGACGTCCGAGAGCACGGAAGCAAGCTGTTTTTCCACAAACTCCACACCGACAGGTTGTATCCCCTGCACACCACGGGTATTTTGAGCGGTTAAAGCTGTTATGACAGTGCAGGCGTGAACACCAATTCGAGCCATTGCCTTTAAATCTGCCTGTATCCCGGCGCC
>CAZMIT010000026.1:0-18543 GCA_964566495.1 uncultured bacterium
GCTGCGAAAGGGGACCAGACGACGAAGTTGCTGTCCTGGTAAACAATTCGTTCTTCTTCCTTCAATTCTTCGCTAATTATATCGCAGAAAATACACCGTTTCTTATCCAGGTAATGTTCGCGTGCTCCCTCTAACTTTTCCTTTACCCGCTTCGGTGTGACAGAAAGGGCGATAATCTGGCTGTGTGGGTGAGCGAGAGTTGCGCCGGCGGAGCGCCCCTTATTTTTAAAAACCAGTATGTAACGAAATCGGCGGTCTTTACGCAGGTCCTGGACACGTCGCTGGTAGGCTTCAAGAACGCGTTCCATTTGTTCGGGCTTGTAATCAGGGATATCGTGGCTATGTTCCGGCGTTTCTATCACCACTTCGTGAGCACCTATACCGTTCATCAGGTCGAACATACCTCGCCCCTCACGGTTGAGTTTTCCTTCAATAGCGAGCGCCGGATATTTGTTGGGGACCACCCGTACCTGCCATTCAGAATGTTTTGCATCTCGAGGTCTAATTGCAAAAATTTCTGGGGGAGTCATATCTTCATTGCCGGGGTCAAAAGGACAGTATTCCTGGTCTTTTTGAGAATAATTATTGGCCTCAAAATCCTCCGGTCGGTGGCCCCTCTCTTCAGCAATTATTACCCAGGTTTCTGTTATTGGGTCTTTTCTAAACTGTGGCATTAGGGATTAACCTCCTGAAATTATTGGTTCATGTCAGTCCACTCGCAGTTAAGCACCAGGTTGTTCGAATGAGTCAAAAAGATAAGGGCAGTGCCCTGGTAAATTTTCTCGGCATCCGCTTCAGAGCGGGTTATAGAGTTTATCGGGTAAGCGATTAATTCTACCTTTTCTGGAAGCTCCAGAGTTATCTCTATCTCAGCCGGTCGATCGATTAGTTGTAGTGAATTTATATGCCGCGAGAGTCTCTCTGTGACTGGTAGCGCCTGTCCCTCAATCTTGAGTTGACAATCGGACTCTTTTGGCGAACGAAAACCAAAGGTTAACTCCGTTCCCCAGCGACAGTCGCTGCGGTAGTCGGCCCGCCAGCTTAATTTGTTGTCGTAAAGTTCATAATTGACCGCTAATCCCTGATTAGGATAAAAAAGTTCAAATTTATTTTGTTCGCAATTAACTCTGGAAGGCTGCTGATTTTCCATGAAATAAACGCTCTGTTCGACCGGTTGTCCCTTGGGGAGTTGTAGCGGCTGGAAGCCGGCACGACTAACGCTGTCTTCGTGCCACTCCTGTAGCCATGCGCTTGGAACTTTCACATGCTGGTGGTGAATAGTATCCACCGAGGCATCTTCGTCGGATGTTGGTTTTTCCTCTTCAAGATAAGCTTCCCAGGACCTGGTTAAGGTATCCAGCACATTTCGAGCCGCCGGGAAAAGTATCCAGGCCTCAAGACTACCGCCGTTAGCGGGCGAACAGACCAGGAAATTATTGTCGTTTGAAACAATTATTTCGTTGCGACCGGTGTGCTTAAAATCTACTTCTTGAGGCGGTAGATCGGGGATATCACTTTTTTTAAGCGCCTGTGCGAGGTTGAACCAGTTGCTGGATCGCAGATGAGGAAGGGCAAGTCCCCCAAATATACCGTGCCAGTAGGAGTCGTTGCACTGTGCTTTCAACAGATGATCGTAGGCCTCGGGATTATTCTCTGGATCGAGGTGTTTGCTCAACCATAGGCTCATCTTGTGCATACGGTTGCTCTCCGGATATTTGACAAGAAAGTGTTGAAAATGTCCGCCTCGTAGATATTGCTGCTCACTCTCGTTCAACTTCTCTTTGACCTGTTCATACTCCCGTTTTTTATCAGGGGGTAGCACCCACTCCTGCATTTCCTGGTAGGAAGTGGTCGGTAGGTAGCAACCGCCGGAAGCGGGGTTGGAATCGTAGTAATCCCCCAGGCTGACCAAATTTATTTCGCCCCTGTCAGCGGCTGCAAAGAAACGTTTGAGCCAGCCATCCTCATAGACCCATTTATCAGTTTCCGGCCAGCTGCCAAACTTTTCAGCATCATCTGCCATTGTAAGTCCTCGACCACTCTGCTGGTTAATAAATTCAGAAATAGTTTTGACTTCAGCAAAAGGAACCTTGTAGCGTAGTTGCTTGCTAATCGGGAAAATAGAGAGACTCTCACCGTCGTATTCCGTTTGATAGTAACCGGACAGCCGATCGATATCCCAGCCGGCGGCCTGGAAGTGAAAGTCGTCGACGGTTGTATATTCAATGCCGGCCTCCCGCAAATCTGCCGGCAGTTCGGGACTCCAGATGCGCTCCGTGAGCCAGGCGCCCCGGGGGCATACTGAAAATGTATCTTCGATAAAGCGGCGGTGTTTTTCAAGCTGCCGCCGTCTGTCATCCCGCGGGATTAACGACAAAATAGGTTCGTAAAATCCACCGACCAGCGGTTCCAGCCGTCCCGCTTCAATCAACTCACCAATCAGGTCAATCACTTCCGGACGGTTGTTCATCCACCAGTTGTAAAGTATCCCCGAAGCGTGATAGCTGATAGGTCCGCAGGAATGTTCTCTAAAGGTCCGCAGGAAGGGAAGGTATGATTCGTTGGTTATTTGCTCAAAAACTTTCTTGAAGTTGCCCACCGGCTGGTGGGCGTGCAGGGCAAAAATTAACTGTGTGGTCTCTACGCTGTCCATTCGCTTGCCTCCGTTTTCTTGTCTAATAGTGGTATAGCCAGTTTTTCTCTGACCGGAAATCTTTCAAAAATTGTATTGCCTTTGCGGAAAATTAGCTGAAAATTACAATAGTCTCCTGGTTTTAAGGCTGTCTCTGTCAGTGGTATTTTACACTCCAAAATTTGTCCGTAAGCCCAGGCTGAATTGTCCACTGGCCGGGACTCTTCAGCAAGCTTCAGTTTGCCGTTATTTTTTTGTAACGGTCCCAGTTCAAAACAGCTTCCATTGACGGTTAATCGACAGAGAGAATCGTCTTCCGGTCGCTGCGAGAAGCTGACGTAGAAATAAATGAAATTTTCATCGGAACCACAGCGAATAGTTTCTATACGGTCCGTGCTGCGGGCCATCGAGCCGCTAGAACTGGAAGTTATAATTTTTGCTGCTCCCCACCACTCCCAGTAGTGGCTTTCTCTTCCTTCAATTTCTGGTGAAATAAAGTTTCGGGGAGGTTCATAGCCGGGCGACTCGGTCGAGTGCAGCGGGTAGTGCAGGTAAGAAGGTTCGGGGTGTCCGCCTCGTTTATAAATGTAGATCAAGTTTTCTCTGAACAATCGGTCAAATTTTTCGTCGTCTTCTGAATGGAAGGGTTCACCATACCACCAGAACCAGTCGCTGCCCTGGGCAGCGTATAAAGCGCGCCAGCAGTCGTTGGCCTGCTCTTCGTCCAGGTTCTCCCAGCTGTGTAGAGCCTCCCGGGTCTCGGCCAGTAATTCCCAGGCCCGCACGTCCTCGCTGCTTCCCCCCCAGATGTTAAAGTCGCCGTTGATCCATGAACCAGCGCCCATTCTGTCAAAGCTGGTGAGATTGTGTTTTTCCTGCAGATATTTTTTCGGTGTTATAGTCTGAAACTGATCCGATTTATTAAAACGGGAATAAAGCTGATCAAGAAAATTTTCCCCACCGCCGGAAAAATGTTCCCAGGGGTTTTCACCGTCGAGAATGACGGTCAGTAACCTCTCCGGTTGAGGTTTTGTAGTATTTTTGATTTGCTCCAGCCGTTTAAAGAAGTCATTTACAGCATCACTCGATTCCAGGCGCGAATAGTCAAATCCGATCAAATCGCTGAGTTTCGTGTCCCGAAAGAAAACCGGCATCCTGTTTTTCCAGGAATAGGCCTGGAATTTATTCGTCTTCTGACCGAAGGTCCTATGCAGTAGTGCTTCGTCTGTTGCAATCCAGCGAAAGTCACATTCGTCAACCAGGTTCATGAAGCTCTCGCTAACGCTACCTTCGGAAGGCCACAGGCCTACCGAGTCAATATCAAAGTATTTCTGCGCGGCGTTTTTAGCCTCTCGCAGGTGCCAGCGGACATCGCCGGGCCAGCTGATATCACGCTCCGGTTGGGGGACATCGGGCATTGCTTCCTCAATGTCCGAGTAGTTGCAGAGCAGAGGGGCTATTGGGTGGAAGTAGGGATTTACTGAAATTTCTACGGCTGTCTTGTGGCAGATTTTTTTCCAGCGTGGTAGTAGTTCAGTCAGAAGCTTTTCCTCTATTTCCCTAACTCTGGCCTTATCTTCAGTGGTAAAACCGGTGCCCTTCTCTCTGAATTTCTCGATTTCCGGATATTTTTTTAATGCTGAAAACCCGAACCACATCAAAGTCCCCCAGATCTGGCAGTCTCTAATAACATCGTCGTTCCAGTGTAATACCTGTCCGGCGGAGTTCTCTCTTCGTTCGGCCTCCCAGCGAGCTCTAATTTGCTCCAGCTCCGGGTAGGGCTTGATCATTGTGGTCGGATTAGCGCGAAAACTTCCGCGAACGAGCTGGTAACGTTCTTCCGGGGAAAGTTCAGAGGCGGCTTTCTCCCGCAGTTGCTGCATCTTGTCCTGACGACCGTTAACATATTCTTCCACCTGTTTGAGCAGGGCGGGTGACCAGTTGAAAGTTACGGCCGTTTCAGGGTGTCGTTCAATCATTTCAGCCATGTCGTGGTATTCTTTTAGAGAGTGCAGGCGAACCCAGGGTAAAGTGAACATTTCGTCCCCGACGGCGCGGTAATATGGCTGGTGCAGGTGCCAGATAATATTTACTTTCAATTTTTTACTCATTCTATTTCCTCCGCAAGAGAATCATAAATTTGTGCGTATTTATCGGCTGAACGCTCCCAGGAAAAATCCCTTTCAAATCCGTTTTGCTGGAGCAGTTTCCAGATTTCTGGCTGTTCTCTGTAACAATTAACGGCGTCTTCGATTCTTTGTTTAACATTTTCAGGGGTGAGGTTTTTGAAGCTAAAGCCGGTCGCCTGGTCCCTGTTAGTTTTTTCCAGGTCGTTGACCGTGTCGGCCAGTCCGCCGGTTCGGTGAACGACCGGGACTGTCCCATATTGCGAACAGTAAAGTTGATTCAAACCACAGGGTTCGAAGCGGCTGGGCATACAGTAGATGTCGCTGGCTGCTACAATCCTGTGGGCCAGCTCCTCGTCAAAATCGATTATGGCCCGAACGCGTCCGGGAAATTCACTCTCCCATTGCTTCAGCCCCGCTTCAAGTTCGGCCTCCCCGGTACCAAGGAAAATCCAGCGTGCCGGCAGGCGGCTGAGCTCCCGCCTCATGTTAAGCAGGAGGTCAATACCCTTCTGCTGGGCCAGTCTGCTGACCGTCCCGATCAGTGGTAAATCGCTGCCGTTTTTAAGACCATATTCCTGCAATAAATTATTTTTAAGTCGCTTTTTTCCAGAAATATCGCTGGCAGAAAATTGTTCGTCTTCTTCCAGGTAGGGATCAGTTTCAGAGTTCCACCTCTGGCTGTCAATCCCGTTAATAATTCCTGTGAGTTTTTCGCTTTCTTCTCGGATAACCCCTTCCAGTCCCTCGCCAAACTGTGGCGTTTGAATTTCTTCGGCGTAAGTGGGGCTGACAGTTGTTAATCGGTCGGAGGCTGTTATCCCGGCCTTCATCAAGTTCAATTTTCCATAATATTCAGACCAGCAAGGCGAAAAACGGTGGTTGGGAAGACCGCTTAAATAGAAAGAACTGGCCGGGAAAATACCCTGGTGCTGCAGGTTGTGAATAGTGAATAGAGTCTGAAATCGGGAGTGTTTAAAGCGTGATCTGAGGTAAAGAGGAACGAGGCCGGTAAACCAGTCGTGTGCGTGGATGATGGCGGAGCTGTCGTGTCTGCTGATATACTGGACGGCGGCCCGGGAGAAGAAGATAAACCGTCTATCGTTGTCCGGATAGGGACCGGCGTCTGTTCCGTAATATTCTTCCCGGTTAAAAAATTGCTGGTCTTTAATTAAAATCACTTCAACGCCGTCAATGGTTGTTTGGCCGTAAGTGGCTAATCTACGCTCGTTGCCCAGTTCGACAATCGTCCTGTCTATTTTTGGTGCTTCAAGGTTTTTATACCAGGGCATTATAATTGAAGCGTCGTATCCCTGCTGTTTTAGAATTACGGGAAGGGTTCCGCAGACGTCAGCCAATCCACCGGTTTTAGCGAGTGGCACCGCTTCAGTACTGATAAATCTTATTTTCTTCATAAAAAATCACCTTTAAATGTTTATTTCCCTGTAAAGTGTCCATATATTTTGTCATAATTATTGCTGTTTGGTAAGTTACTAACTACTTTAGACAGGAGGTTTTTAATGATGCGTAACGTACTTTCAATAATTATGGCCGGGGGAAGAGGATCGCGTTTAATGCCCTTGACCGAGCATCGCACAAAACCAGCTGTGCCTTTCGGGGGACCCTACAGATTAATTGATTTTACCCTTTCTAATTGTATTAATTCCGGCTCGCGTAAGATAGTTATTTTGACCCAGTATAAGTCGAGTTCACTGACACGTCATTTAAACTCTGCCTGGAATATATTTAGCCGTGACCTGGGAGAATTCATTGAGGTTCATCCACCTCAGCAGCGGGGTCGGGATACCTGGTATATGGGAACCGCTGATGCAATCTACCAGAATCTTTTTGCCATAGACGCCGTAGACCCGGAACAGGTCCTAATTCTCAGTGGCGATCATATTTACAAGATGAATTACCAGAAAATGGTTCATGAACACCGTGACACCGATGCTGCAGCAACCATAGCAGTTACTGACGTCTCACGGGAGGAGGCGACTGAGTTCGGTGTTATGCAGGTTGACGAGGACTTTAGAGTAATAGGATTTCAGGAGAAACCGGACGACCCGATGCCAATGCCCAACAATCCTGACCGCTGTCTCGTTTCCATGGGAATTTACTGTTTTGATAGCGGAATCCTAAATAATTATTTGCTTGAGGATGCGAAGGACGAAGACTCCAGTCACGATTTTGGAAACGACGTGTTACCCAAGATGGTGGAGAGCGGCGATCGAGTGCAAGCTCACTGGTTTGAAGATGAAAACCGAGGGACCGAGGGGGAAAAGCGCTATTGGCGCGATGTAGGAACTGTTCGCTCTTTTTACGAGGCGAACATGGACCTGGTCAGCGTTTCACCCCAGTTTAATCTCTATGATAAAAAATGGCCCGTGAGAACTTACCACGGCCAGTATCCGCCCGCTAAGTTTGTTTTTGACGACGAGGATCGGCGTGGAGTCGCTGTCGATTCTATCGTTTCGCAGGGGGTAATTTTAAGCGGAGGTAAAGTTCGCCGTTCCATATTATCCCCCGGGGTAAAGGTGCGCTCCGGTAGTCTGGTCGAGGATTCGATTATTATGGATGGTGCAACCGTTGAACGTGACTGTCACATTTCGGGGGCAATCATTGATAAAAACGCTACTATTGAGGCGGGAACTTGTCTGATTGGTGATGCTGAGGAAAAACATGAGGATCACTATTATACAGGCGATGGAATTGTGGTTGTGCGTCGTGATTATCCCGATAACGAGTTCCACTCCGATATTGGTAAAATGTGACGCCAATGGACGTTAAGCCTGACTGGCTTCGTATAAAAGTGGGGAAGCCCGGCAGTAGCAGTCGGGTTCGAAAGGTCCTGGATCAGGAGGGACTCAATACTGTTTGTGAGGAAGCCGGCTGCCCCAATCGCTTTGAGTGCTGGTCCGAGGGGACGGCTACTTTTATGTTGCTGGGGGATGTTTGCACTCGTAGCTGTTCGTTTTGTGGCGTGACCTCCGGTTCGCCAGAAGAGCCGGAACCCAGGGAAGCTCACCGGATTGCAGTTGCAGTCTCGGAGCTTGAGCTTGACTACGTTGTTCTTACCTCTGTTGCACGTGATGACCTGGCTGATGGTGGAGCAGCGCACTGGTCTAATGTGGTTGCAAGAGTTGAGAATCGGAACCCCGGTGTTGGCATCGAAGTGCTCATACCTGATTTTCAGGGCAATGAGGCGGCGTTGGCGACAATTATTGCCGCCAGTCCGCAGGTGCTCAACCACAACCTTGAAACTGTTCCCCGTCTTTATCCCGAAATTCGTCCCGAAGCATCTTACAAGGGGTCGCTGGCGCTGCTTGAGCGAGCGGCAAAATCAGATGTTAAGACTAAGTCCGGCTTTATGCTCGGGCTGGGGGAGAAAAAAAGCGAGGTGGACTCTCTGTTGAGAGATTTGCGTTCTGCAGGGGTAGAACTGTTAACTATTGGGCAGTATCTCCAGCCTTCGTCTGAAAATATTCCTGTTCGCCGCTGGGTGAAGCCGTCGGAATTTGAGCGCTGGGAGGAGCGGGCCCGGTCGCTTGGTTTTACCGGCATCGAATCGGCTCCCCTGGTACGTTCTTCCTATCATGCCGCCCGGCAGTAAAAAAACTACATTTTTCGCTGTCGGAATCTATCGAGCTCAGCACGTCATTGTTGAGCGTAGTCCGCAATGACGAAACCGTTGGAAGGTTCTGTTTCAACGACAGAACCTACCGAAGGGTTCCAAAATTCCTTCCCCCCTCCCCTTAACCCAGCTCTTTCCCAGTAAAGGGCTGGGGGGGAGATGCTCCGGTAGGTTTTGTTTTAACGAAGAAAAGTCTGTTACTGTCTCAGAGACAGTGCTATAATCATAAGGTAAAAATAAGTAATTAAGATTTTTTAAAGGAGTGATTCTTTTATGTGTGCAGATGATTTTGAGTATCCTGATCGTGACAGTATTCGTGACGAGATTCTCAAGCTGACCGATTTTTCGGAAGAAGAAGTTGACAGCCTGGGCTGGGATGAACTCTATGAAATTTATGGCCGCGTTGCCCGTTATGGCGAAGATGATATAGAAGACGAATATCGCGAATAGTAGCTGAGGGTTGAACAGCTCCGGGGCTGCAGGGTTTATGAACCGACGTAAGAAAGTGAAGGGTTGGTATGGCAGAGAAGGGAATTTTTAACGAACCCGGCAGCATCTATTTAAATACTGGCTTTACCGGGAAACAGTTGTTGTTTGCCCGGCCGGTGGAGACTGTTATCTGTCAACGACCGGAGCAGCTCTCCGGAGCTCTGGCGCGACTTCAGCGGCTGCAGAATCAGGGGTATTACTGCGCCGGCTTCTTAACTTATGAAGCCGGCGAAATTTTACTGGGCTTCTCGCCGCGACGTCTTAATTTTCCTTACCTCTGGTTTGGCGCTTACAAATCACCACTTAAGTCGGGGGAGGGACTGTTAGAATACCCCAGGGAAATTTCCGCTCAGCCGGAGCTTAGCCCTCTTTCTAATTATTCTGATTACAAGAGTGGTTTTAAGCGAATAAAGGAATATATTCGTCGTGGTGAGACCTATCAAACCAACTATACACTTCGTTTGTTGGGCGAGGGATTGCACGTCCCTGAACAGCTATTTTCCAGTCTTACTCATAATCACCCGGTTCCTTACGGGGCCTGGATAAATACCGGCGAATATCAAATTGGCAGTCTTTCACCGGAACTTTTTTTACGGCGGGAAAACCAACTGCTTGAAGCGCTACCAATGAAGGGAACGGCACCCCGTCGGAATAATTTTGAGGTCGACCGGCAGAAACAGCAGTGGTTGCGCAACTCCGAAAAAAATCGTGCCGAAAATTTGATGATTGTTGATTTGTTGCGTAACGATCTTGGCCGCCTGGCTCGTCCGGGCAAGGTGGAAGTGCCGGAACTTTTCCGGGTTGACAGTTACGCTACCGTTCATCAGATGGTTTCAAAGGTGCAAGCTCACCTTCGTCCGGGAGTTAGTTTTCGAGAAATACTGGAAGCAACCTTCCCCTCCGGCTCAGTTACTGGGGCACCGAAGCTGCGGACCATGGAGATCATTCGCGAAGTTGAGGTGCGACCCCGAAAAATCTACACTGGTGGCATTGGTCTTCTCGAACCCAGCGGTGACTTCACCTTCAGCGTTGCCATTCGTACCTTTATCTCTCAAGGAGATAAGCTGGAAGTGGGGGTGGGCGGGGGTGTGGTGGCTGATAGTCAGCCCAAAGACGAGTGGGATGAGGCGCTCCTCAAAGGGAACTTCCTGCATCACAAAAAAGAAGAATTTTTTCTCATCGAAACGATGCGTTTTAAGCCCGAAACTGGAGTTGACCGGCTGGGAAAACACATGGCGCGTCTGAGGAAATCTTGTTGTTATTTCTCAATCCCCGCTAATCTAAAAGAGATCAGGCGGACAGTTTTGAGCAAAGTAGAGAATCTGAACTCAGAAAAACTTGTTCGGCTTCTTGTCGATCTTAACGGCAAAGAAGAAATTGAGCTACGTGAACTTCCCAAACCGCCGGATAGGGTAAAAGTGCGGCTGGCTTCCGACAACCTGCTTAGCACTGATCCATTTCGCCGCCACAAGACCACCCGCCGGGCTCTTTACGATCGTTACCGCAAAAAGGCTGCTGAAACGGGAATATTTGAATATCTCTTTGAAAACGAGCGCGGTGAAATTGTTGAAGGAACTATATCCAATCTGTTCCTTAGGTTTGGTGAAAAACTGGTTACTCCGCCCGTTTCCAGCGGCGCTTTGCCCGGGGTAAAACGACAACAGCTGCTTGAAAAAAACAAGGTTACTGAAGAGTTCCTGCAGAGAAAGGATTTAAAAGCTGCCGATGCAGTTTTCCTCACTAATTCTGTTCGCGGTCGGGTATTGGTGGATGATATCCAAATTTGACGTTAGGTTAACGGCAGTATCCGTCGATAAAATTAATACTTATACCAATTTAGCAGGGGAGTTTTGTGGATGATAAGCTTTCACCACGTTACAAAAACTTTTCATCACGACAGTCCAATTAAAGCGCTTGATGACGTCTCTTTTTCCATGGATAAGGGAGATTTTTACTTTGTTCTTGGTCCCTCGGGCGCCGGTAAAACCACCTTGATGAGAATTCTTTACCGGGATTTAAAACCCAGCCGGGGCCAGGTAATTATCGATGGTAAAAATATCGGTAAACTTTCGGAAAGGGAAATCCCGAGTTTACGGCGTCGAGTTGGTGTAGTTTTCCAGGACTTTAAACTGCTTAACGATCGCTCTGTCTTTGAAAATGTTGCTATTTCTCTGCTTGTACAGGGTGAGGACAAGTATGAGATTAATCGCCGGGTAATGCGTGCCCTGGACCAGGTGGAGCTAACCGACAAGCGGGACATGAATCCGCGTCAGTTGGCCGGCGGTGAGGCACAGCGCGTTAGTATGGCCCGAGCACTGGTAAAAGAACCAGAGATTCTTGTTGCTGACGAGCCAACCGGTAATCTGGACCCGGATCTGGCCGATAATATTATGGATCAGTTTGACGCGATTAACCGCCGGGGTACAACTCTTCTTGTGGCAACTCACGATTATCGTACGGTCCAACGCTACGACTTTCCCTGTATTGTCCTCAAGGACGGTAAGTTGATAGAAGGACCGACTCGTGATCCGGATCATCTGCGTCCCTTCGCCGGCGCTTACGGGGAGGAGAGCTAACGTGTCCAGCTGGAGGTATTTATTAAGATTTTCGTTTCGCAATTTAACCTTAAATAGGTTGATGAACATTGTTGCTGTCGGGACTACGGCCCTGGCCCTGTTCATTATCGCCGGCGTGGTGCTTGTTCACCAGAACGTCACTTATACTCTTGAAGGTATGCTTGAACGGACGCCGGTTATACTTTACTTGGAAGACGAGGTGCAAGGGGAGGGTGTCTCTGATTTACATTCACGTTTGCTTGCCCGTGACGACGTTATAGATGTTGAACATCGGAGTAAAGAGGAGGCCTGGGAGGCCTTTCGTCGTAGTCTCCGGCTGGAGGGGAATTTGTTGGACGGACTGGATGCTAATCCTTTACCCGCTTCTTTACACGTGAATCTAAAACCGGTGGCGCTTGACCACGTAGAGGAAATTGCCCAAGAATTTCAGAACTGGTCCGGTGTTGAGTCAGTGGACTATGGACGTGAAATAATTGAGCAATTGCGTGGGTTTAGTAACGTGATACAGGTGGCGCTTGGTGGAACGGGCGTAATAATTTCAATTGTGGCTATCTTTATTATCTTCAATACGATCCGCCTGTCTGTTATCTCTTGTTCAACTGAAATTGATATCTTGAAGCTGGTTGGCGCTACCCGTCGGTTTATCGGGTTTCCGTTTGTAGTAAGCGGTGTAGTTTATGGACTTCTGGGAAGTATACTGGGGCAGGGATTGCTCTGGCTTTTGTTCTGGTTGGTGCAAAGTCGAGTTGCTCAACTGGGGTTTGTGCAGTTGCAACTGTTTTTTCTGCCGCCGCTCTGGATTTTTCTGATTATCTGCCTGGGCTCGCTGCTGGGGGTGATTGGAAGTGCTACGGCAGTACGGCGTGCTATTGGTCGGATGTAGTATTTTAGCGATCGCTATGACGGCCGGCCCTTTAACTGCGACGACAGACAGGGGGGAACTTGCCGAAGAACTCGAGAGTTTACACGAAGACTTAAATGACTACATTGAAGAGATGGAAGCCAAGCAAGAGGAAGAAAGACAATATAGGGCTGAGCTAACTAAAATTGAACAACAGGAGCAATCTTTACTGGACCTGATTGAGCAGTATGACGTCTGGGTTGAGTCCTCCCAACAGCGGGTTGAATACCATGAGGAGATCAAGGAGCAAGCGCTTGCCGGGCTGCGTGAAACATCCCGTGAGTTAAACAAGATGCAGGAGAAGCTTGAGGAACAGGAACAACTACTGGGTCGACGGCTGCGCGAAATATATAAGCAGGGCGAGCTGGCCCGGTCTCGGCTACTGGCCGGCGCTGAAACCTTTGGAGATTTAATTGTCAACAACCGCTATTACCGAGAGATACTGGAACATGATCGGGAAGTGCTGGAGAAGTATCGCAACCGGCGCCAGGAGATGGAACGCCTGCGAGCTGAGCGGCGCGAAAGGTTGGAGGAGCGTCGACGAATAAGGGAAGAAATTGCTGACCTTCACGAGGAACAGAAACAGGCTCTGCGCCACAGCAAACAGGCTCGCGAGGAGCTACGTCAGCGGCAGCAATTTTACCAGGAACAATTGGATCAGCTCCAGGAACGCCAGCAGGAATTAACAAGCGTAGTAAATGATCTGCGCCGGGAAAAAGATCACACGGAGCAGCGTCTGCAGGCCTTGCAGCACGAGTTCGCTCGTCAGGAGGGGGAGCTGAACTGGCCGGTTGAAAACTATACCATAGAACAACCGTTCGGTCGTTGGGAGGAGGACGGTTTGACTCAGAATAACCAGGGAATTGATATCCGGGTTGAGGGCAATCCCGAGGTGAACGCAGTTTATACGGGGGAAGTAAGGTTTGCCCGTGAGTTCAGTGGTATGGGGGAGGTTGTGGTTATCAGCCATGGCGGCGACTTTAACACCACCTACGCCCAGCTGGCCGAGGTAACTGTTTCGGCTGGCGATCACGTCAATGTCGGCGACCAAATCGGTGTCGTCGGCGACTCGGGGACTGGAGACCGTCTGCTTTATTTTCAAGTTATTGAAGGTCGGGAGGTTCATGACCCCGAGGATTGGCTAAAGTGAGCGAACCTCAACTTTATCTTCTTACCCCACCCCGGGGAAATTATCTCTCACTGCTGCCGGACCTATTTAAAGCTGGTGTCGATTTAGTGCAATTTCGTCGCCCACGTCTATCAGATCGTGCCGCCCTGGCCGAGCTCAAGAGTCTGCTCAAAATAACCCGTAATCACTCCATACCGGTTTTTGTTAACGACCGACCAGATCTTGCCCTGTTAACCGGGGCGCAAGGGGTTCATCTTGGGGCTGAAGATGTTGACCCCCGAATGGTCAAACAGCACTGGCCTAATCTTCAGGTTGGCCTCACACAGAGGTTTGATGAGCCTCTTCTTGAACCGGCTGATTACTACGGTGTTGGGCCGGTCTTTAGTCCGCTTAGTAAAAAACTCGACACCGAACCATGCGGCTGGAGCGGAGTCGCTCGATTACTTGACCGCACCTCGCTCCCAGTATATGCTATCGGCGGAATAACTTATGACAATATAAACGACTACCCGGACGGATTGACCGGTGTCGCATTGATTAGCGGGATATGGTCGGCCGACAATCCAGTTCGAGCGGCAGCACGTATCAAGAGAGCTCTGGAGAATTAATAAGCCATGCATGAAGTTGCCATTATTAGTAACCTCTTTCAACGGCTGCGCAAGGAAATATCGGATCGTGTAGATGTGCAGGAGGTTGAGGTTATTTTCTTAAAAATAGGAGAGATGAGCTGTGCTTCCCCGGCGGCACTCCAGAGTGCTTTTGAAGTGGCCCGGACTGAGACGGAATTTGAGGAAACTGAACTGGAAATTGATCGTGTGCCTCTGAAAATACACTGCCAGAGCTGTGACACTGAGGTGGTTGTAGATCCCGGTCCGCTTAATTGTCCCGACTGTGGGAGCCGAAAAACTAAAATTGTCTCAGGTGATTCGCTTTACCTTGATTCAATTCAGTGCCGTTAATTACTTATGTTTTTAATAAAAAAGAGGTAACTACTCATTTATCCCCTCTCCTCTGGAGGGAGAGGGCCAATTTTTCACCCCCCTTTGTGTTTCCCCCCTTCAAGGGGGGGAAGATAGGGTAAGTAGTTACAAAAGGAGGAGTAATAATGGATGATGACGCGCCAAAGAGGATAGAAATTCAGGATAGACTTTTGAAGGAAAACGAGCAACTGGCAGTGGAGAACAAAAATCTTTACAGAAAACACGATATCAAGGGGGTTTTTAACTTAATTGGTTCGCCCGGGGCGGGCAAGACATCTCTGCTCGAATGCATTATTCCACACCTTGAAAGTGCGGGGATTATTGAGGGTGACATTGCTACGGCCCGGGACGCCGAGCGAGTCCATGCTCTGTCGGCCCCTGCCCTCCAGATTAACACGATGGGCGCCTGCCATTTAGACGCAAACATGCTTGCCCAGGTATTGCCCGATTTTCCGCTTGCCGGTGTAGATTACCTGTTTATTGAAAATGTTGGCAATCTCGTCTGTCCTACCGGCTACGACTTGGGGGAAGACCACAAAGTGGTTGTTCTGAGTCTACCTGAAGGAGAGGATAAAGCGGCTAAATATCCAGCCATCTTTCGGGCTTCAACGCTCTGTGTTCTCAACAAGCTGGACCTTGAACCACACTGTGGTGTCGATGTTGAGCGTTTGGAAGCGGATATACGCGACGTCAATCCCGAACTGGAAATCTGTCGGGTTTCCTGTGAAACTGGGCAGGGGATAGAGAAACTCGTTGAGAGGCTGAAACAGCTCAGTCGCAGCCCCTCCGGATCGTGAATTTGGCGGATTATATTAATACGTCAAATTTAAGTGACTCTTCACTAAAATTTAACATCTCTTGTGTGACGACGTTGCTCTCCTTTGGTTGTAATTGGCCGGTTTGTATTGAAGTTCGGTAGTCGAGCTCTTCCAGGCTTTGTTTTAGCTCTTCACTACGGCTGCGCAGTAGTCTAACTGTCGCCTGGTTCTCTGCCTTAAGATTTACAGTCAGGTAATTTTTTCTCCGCTGCAGGCGGGCCTGTATTAGTCCTAACGCAGAGAGGTTTACTTCCAGGGTTAAGCTCCACCTCTCCTCACTCTCGGGGCTCCCGGTTTCGCGCTCGTCCCGTATCATCATCTGTATAAATTTAGTAACCTCTCCGTCGGTATAGGGGAGAAATATAAAAGTATTGTTTGGATCTATGGCTGAGGCCAGGGCGTGTTTGATTATTTCCGAGCGCATCTGTGCAGAGCGTGGAGGCGTCTCGCTTTCTGGGGATTTAGCCAGTTGTTGGTTTATTTTCCCACGTAGCGTTGCGGCGACTGCTTCCGGCTCACGGGGTAGCCGGCTTTCCATGTCGAAACCCATAGTTTCAACCAGTTCTTTGATGTGTTGCGGGGTTGGCTCGGCCTGCAACGGAGATATTTGTGGCAATTGCTGATTTACCTCAGCATCGAGCAGGTTTTCTCTGAAAGCAGGTTCTAATAGAGCAATATTTTCTCTATTTACGGGCAGGTCGTTAAATCTTAGAAAGAGCAGCGAACGAAGCTCGTTTTGATTAGCTTCAGCCTCTGGTTCCGTCTCAGCGGCCGGGGATGAGAAGAGCTGCCGTATGATTGTTTTCAGGGGACGGTCTCTGGAACCACTGATTTCGCGAAAAAATTCAGCCGGGTCAGTATCGGACAACAAATTTAACCGTTTGAGCAGCTGCGGTAATTCTGGCGATTCTTGTTTTTGGCTCTCGAGTGCAAATTTAATTACCTCCAGCGCCTGCCGCACCTGTTTTACAGTATTACTGTCAGGATTTTCCATCCCTTGCTGTTTTAACAACGCTTCGGCCGGCTTTTCCGGCTGTTTTTCCAGCGCTCTGGCGACTTCGATAAAGTCCGGCCTCTCGTTTTTTTCACCGATAACTGCCGCTAATTTCTCAAACGCCGCCTCCATCAGGTCAGATCTGGGTGACGCTTCTCCCTCTAAATACCACTGTCCGCCTCTTTCTGTCAGTTCGGCAGTAAAGCTGTCACCCTCCTCAACAGGAATCTCTCCTTTCACCTCAATCTTTTCTTCCCCCACCTCAATGATATGTTTGTTCTCTTCCCGACTTTCAATAACAGTCGCCTCAAACATTTGGTCATTTGTTTCTTTTAGTTCCTCCGGTGGTGGTTCTTTGAGCTCAACTTCAAAGCTATTACCTTGATCAGAAAACTTTTTAGTAGTGCTGTTGGCAAAGTGACGCTGGCTTCGTTGAGATTCGCTTTTTCTGCTCTCTTCCGGACTTTCCGGGACCTGTTCTGATGGAGTAGCTGGACGTTTTGTCGGGGGTGGGGACTCTTGTTGAGCTGTCGATTCAGTCTGTTGTTCGTGGGGTGCACTTGATTCTTGTTCAGTTGCCGAAGAAATCTGTTGTTCAGCCGCCGAGAGCGATGATTTTTGGGGCAGGTAATAGTTTTGTTGTCTTAATTGGCTTCGAATTTCATCTGCAGAGTGTTTGAATTGGGCCTCTGTAGACTCATCTCCGCCCGGAGTTTTTAAGGGGAGTAGCTTCAGCAGTTCGCGGTCGGTGAAGTCAGTCAATTCTTTCCCGCTGAAAATTTTTAAATTGCCCTGATCATCAAGCTGACCGATTATTTCGGCCCCCTCAGGAAGTTTTAGGGGCACCCGGGTTACGACTTCAACCTGGCTTTTGAGGATTAAGTGGGTAGACCCGTCGGTTTTGGTTGTGCTAACCTCGATTCCGACCGTCTGCCCCTGGAGATTTTGTAAGCTCTCCTGTTGTGTGTCGGAGCTACCCGGACTAGAAAATCCGGTTAGGGAGAGGGGCAGTTGTTCCATTTAACTGCCAAAGTAGTAAATTAAGCGGCCCGAAAGCGCTTCTATTGCTCCCCCCTGTCCCTCCACTTCCAGGTCTAAATAATCAGCGACTGTAAAAGAAAAACCGGCGGTTAGAGATAGTCCGGCGTATTCGTCCAGTTCGTAAGTTAACTGGTCGGTGTTTTGCAGTCTTATTTCGCGGCCGGAGTATATTATGCCAAAGTAAGAGTGATAACTGTCAACAGTTTCAAAACCGCGTGCTCGCTCTGTTATCCGTCCCAGGATAACTCCGGTCTGCCAGTCGTTCCTAATTTCAAGACTGCCGCTTCCGTTGCGATAGTTCTGCTTGTCGTGTTCAAAGTAAGCGGCAGTTAGTTTTAGGTAGAGGTCGGGATCAGGTTCCAATACGTATTGAAATCCGCCTCCATAGACGTTGCCGTCTTCGACGTCGGTGTCGCCAAATTCCGTGTCAGTGCTTCCAAATATTCCATAAATGCCGAAGCGGTCGTCAAACCGGTAACTAATTCTTCCCCCGAGCTGCTGATTTATCAGCTGCTCAACCTCACCGCCGTTATCTTTGGGATCAAAATCGGCGCGGCTATATGAATAGAAGGCAGACAAATCGGGTTCGCCACTTCGTGTGTGTTCAATCAGACCAACCTGCTGGGCTCCAGCAACTGTGGGCAGAAAAGACAGAGCGATAATTAAGATTAATTTTAGCAAGACTGACTCACCTCGTTTAGATATATTGAATTTACATCTATCATTATCCCCCATAAATCGTTTGATGACAAGGCCCAAAACCTTATCGCCAGAACCTATCGGCTCATCTTCTGTAACTGCTCACCTTATCTCCCCCCCTCAAGGGGGAAAATAAAAAGGGGGGTGAAAAACTGTCCCTCTCCTTGGGCCGTTTTACGGTCCCTCCAGGGGAGAGGGGAGAGTTGAGTGGGTACCATTCCTCAGAGCGCTGAGGGCTGGGCTAACCCAGCTGTCAAACTAATAGAATTATTGCCATAAAAACACTCTGTAAATCTAAACATTTTATTAGAACTTGATTTATTTGGCGATTTAAGTTTGACGGCTGCCTCGTAGAGGCGCTTAATGCAAGAAAATAAAATTTTCATGCATTAACCGGGTTAGGGAAGGGGCGTACAAAAATTTACCCGGATCTCCAGAAATGGAGATCCGGGTTTTGTTCAGAGTGGAAAGATAATAAATATAAAATCAGGCCACTTTGATAAGCTCTTCGGTGGAAAGACCTT
>CAZMIT010000027.1:0-3043 GCA_964566495.1 uncultured bacterium
TCGAGGATAGCCTGCTGGCTGTGCATACGGTTTTCAGCCTGTTCGAAGACGCGTGACTGTTCACCGTCCATCACAGCGTCGGTTAGCTCCTCTCCCCTATTAGCCGGCAGACAGTGCATAACAATGCAGGAGTCCTTGGCCTGTGACAGAAGCTCAGAATTAACCTGGTAGTCACCGAATATTTCATAACGCTTGTCTGCTTCATCCTCATCACCCATACTCACCCAGACATCAGTATAGATGGCGTCAGCTCCCTGGACAGCGGAAACCGGATCACTATCTACCACAATGTTGGAATTACGATCCTGCATCGGTTTAAGCACGTCGGAGTCAGGAGCAAACTGTTCAGGCGCTGAGACGGTCAGAGAAAAACCAAAAATTCCTGCGGCATGAATAAGCGAGTGGCAGACGTTATTTCCGTCGCCAATATACGTTAGCTTGGCATCTTCCAGGGAACCGTCCAGCGATTCCTTCAGAGTCATTACGTCGCCCATCGCCTGACAGGGGTGACAGAGATCGGTCAAGCCGTTAATGACCGGAACTGAAGAGCCGGCCGCAAGATCCACCACGTCCTGGTGATCGAAGGTGCGAATCATAATAATATCGACGTAGCGGGCCAGTGTTTTGCCGGTGTCGCCAATTGTTTCACCGCGTGACAGTTGTAGTGTCTCCTGACCCAGATACATTGACGTTCCACCAAGCCTGTGCATTGCCATACGGAAAGAAACATTGGTCCTGGTGGAAGGTTTGGTGAAAATCATGGCCAGAGCCTTGTCCTCGCCGCGGCGAGGTTTAGCTCCACTCTTCATTTCAATTGCCCGATCTACAATCGAGCTCAGGGTCTGTTTGTCATAGTCGGTAAGGATAACAAAGTCACGTTTACTCATCGTTCAAGAACCGCCTCCACATCTTTAAGTCCGTTTCCGGTGACCAGGCAGACAGCCGGTCCCGGTATTTCTGCATCTGAATCACTGTGAGCTTTCAAGCCGGTAATACTTGTTACTCCGGCAGGTTCAGCAAAAATCCCGGTACTGGAAGCCAGTTCCGGAATCGTATCCAAAATATCATCATCGGAAACCGTAACAGCGTCGCCACCAGTTTCAATAACGGCTTTCACTGCGGCAACACCATCACTCGGAGAGTCGACAGCAATAGAGTCGGCCCGCGTATTAGCCGAGACAGTTTCCAACTGGATATTATCAGCATCACCGTCACCGCTCTGAATTTTTCGGATCGTGCGGGCAATAGCGGCGGATGCGTCACTCTGGACGGCATAAATAGCGGGAAGTTCTTCAATTAAACCAAGCTGTTTAAGGTCCCGAAAACCCTTCCAGACACCGCTGATAATGTTGCCGTCGCCAACCGGAACAAAAACCGAGCCGGGAGCTTTAAAACCAAGCTGTTCCCAGATTTCGAAAGAGACTGATTTTTTACCTTCGCGAGTAAAGGGATTAAAACCGGTGTTGCGGTTAAAATACCCATGTTCCTCGCATTCTTCAGCACAGAGCTGAAAGGCGTCATCATAGGTTCCATCGACCTGACGGACATCGGCGCCATAAACGCCAAGCTGAGCAATTTTGGCTTTGGGGGCCGAGGCGGGCACAAAGATAATAACCGGCATACCGCAAGCGGCTCCCATACAGGCCCATGAACAGCCGGCGTTACCGGTTGAGGCACAGGCCACCTTATCGATACCTTTCTCAATTGCCACGGTCATAACAACGCTGCTGGCGCGGTCTTTAAAAGAAGCGGAAGGAAGCCGGGAGTCATCCTTCAGATAGACTTCGTTTACGCCAGTTTTATCTTCCAGATCACGATTGCGGTAGATGGGAGTAATTCCCATGAACAACCTAGGTACGTTGGCAACATCGGCGAACGGAAAGGCCGGCGCATAGCGCCAGACAGTCCGGTCAGGATTAGACTTAAGGGAGTCAACAGAAAATTCGTCCGACATTGCCTGATAATCGTAATCAGCGTCAAGCTTACCTTCACATTCCTTACAGACGTATCCGTCATAATCAGCAGCATGTTCGGTGCCGCAGACCAGACAACTGAAACCTATGTGATAGTTGGTCATTGAATTTAAACCTTAACCGAAGTACCGGCGTTACCGTCAAGCGCCTCTTCAAGCTTAGCGGGCGAAGTAATGATAGCTTCTTTACCGCCGCCTTCCAGGTAATCGACAACAGCCTCTACTTTTGGTTTCATACTACCGGGAGCAAAGTGTCCTTCGTCAATGTACTGCTTGGCTTCAGAAACAGTCATTTCATCGAGAGCTTCTTCGTCAGGTTCACCAAAATTAAGGCAGACCTGATCAACGGCAGTTGAAATAAGGAAAAGATCAGCGTTAATGTTTTGAGCGAGAACCGCAGAAGCGGCGTCTTTGTCAATAACAGCTTCAATGCCGGCAATAATCCCATCATCACGTTCGTAGACGGGAATCCCACCGCCACCAACACCAATAACAGTATCTCCTCGAGCGACAAGAGCCTTTATAGATTCCTCCTCAATAATTTCAGAAGGAGCGGGCGACGGGACAACACGGCGGTAACCCCGGCCGGCGTCCTCTACAACATCCCAGCCGTCCTCCTCTTCGTGCTGGCGCGCCTCTTCTTCGTCCATAAAGGGGCCAATAGGTTTTGAGGGATTACTAAAGGCGGGGTCGTCTTTATCGACCAGAACACGGGTAACTACGGTAACGGCGTTCTTGTCGATGCCGCGGCGATTGTATTCATTTTTTAGTACCTGCTGAAAAGTGTAGCCAATAGCGCCCTGGGTGTCAGCGACACAAGAATCGAGCGGGACTTCATGCAGGCCTGCTTGTTTTTTAGCCAGTTCAGCCCGCAGCAGGATAAAACCAACCTGGGGACCATTTCCGTGGGTTACGACTACGTCCCAACCTTTTTCAATCATTCCGGTGATGTGTTTGGCTGTTGCGACCACGGCGGAATACTGATCAGGAACACTTTCCTTCCCTTTCTCGGGGATCAAAGAATTTCCTCCAACTGCAACGACTGCTGTAGGCATTGTATTGCCTCCTTGG
>CAZMIT010000027.1:3143-17710 GCA_964566495.1 uncultured bacterium
CAAAGAATTTCCTCCAACTGCAACGACTGCTGTAGGCATTGTATTGCCTCCTTGGATTTAATGTATTCATTTGTACAGAACAAAAACAAACTCAATTTTGAAATCAAACTATAACTTTACTTCACAGAAAAGTATAAACAATAGGTTTATTAATAAAAACCGGTCCGTGCTATGTGCACGGACCGGTTAATTAATCAGATCTGCATAAACCTGAAACAGGTTTAGCCCATGGAAAGAGCCATGTAGGCTTTTTGGACGTGAAGCCTGTTCTCGGCTATGTCGAGGATGATTGAACGTGGGCCGGAGGCAACTTCATCAGTAGCCTCGTGACGTCTGTCGACCGGCATCGGGTGGGAGAAAAGTCCGTCGTCAGTAAGCTGCATCTTCTCCTCATCACAGATCCAGTCGGTATGTTTAAGCGCTTTTTCAATCTCCTCTTCCTTCTTAAACTCACCGTCCTGATAAGCGTCACGGCTCATCCAGTTACGGGAGTAGACGATGTCAGCATCTTCGTAGACGTCAACGGGGTCGTGGTCAATATCAAAACTACCACCGTTTTCTTTGCAGTTCTCCTCGGTCCACTCCACTACCTCCTCATCAAGGTCGTAGCCTTCCGGGTGTGCGACTCGCACATTCATTCCGAGCCGTGAGGAGATAAGCATACTCTCCTGGACGGAACAGTGTGAGCGAGCAAGCGCACCATGACCCCAGACGTGAGCAATAGTCACATCTTCAAGATCTTTATCAACATGTTTACGGTAGCCCATTACGTCGGCAAGACCCTGACAGGGATGAAAGCGGTCGTGAGCAAAACTAACAAGGGGCTTATCGAGGTACTTATCATACTCGCGCAGTACCTCGTCACCACGGCCATAGCGATCAATTTTATCTTCGAGCATCCGAATGCCCACGCCAGCACCGTAGCGGTTCATAACGCCCGCAACGTCCTCGATTGTCTCGCCGCCCTGTTCTTCCGGGGGTTTGTCAAGCTGCTGCAGGCGCATACTGCCCGGTTCGATGTAAAGACCGTGTCCACCCAGCTCGGTGGCGGCAATCTCAAAGGATTGCCGGGTGCGCACCGAGGGGTTGTAAAAGAACATCAGGAAACTTCGCTGGTCGAGGACTTTGCTGTATTTATCAGCAAAACGATTTTCCTGCATGTCCTCGGCCAGTTCAATAATCTCAATGATCTCATCCCGGGATAATTCCTGGGTAGTAATCATTGATTTACCGTTAAGACTGCTTTCTCTTAGAGCCATCTCACATCACCAGGCTCATGACAGCTTTTTGAGAGTGCATCCGGTTTTCAGCCTCGTCAAAGATGACGGACTGAGGTCCGTCCATAACTTCGTTGGAGACCTCCCAGCCGCGGTCAGCGGGCAAGCAGTGCATGTAGAGAGCGTCGTCCTTTGCGATGTCGAGCATTTCCTGGTCGCACTTCCAGTCCTTGTTTTCCTCAAAGAGCTTTTTCATGCCGGAATCATCGCCCTGGGCGACGTTTTCAAACTCCGCTTTGGAGCCCCAGCATTTCGGATAAACAACATCAGCGTCTTCAAACGCTTCCTCCATGTCATAACTTACCTCGAAGCTACCGCCAGACTTCTCGGCGTAGCCTGCACAAGCATCAGTAATCTCCTCGTCCAATTCAAACCCTTTGGGTTGAGCTTGGACTACGTCCATTCCCATCTTGGTTGCTGCGATAATGGCGGACTGAGGAACACTGAGCGGTTTCTCGTAGGATGGGGAGTAAGCCCAGGACATGACAAACTTTTTGTTTTTCAACTGTCCCAACTTTTCTTTGGCAGTCATCATGTCAGTCAGGGCCTGGCACGGGTGATATTTGTCACATTCCATGTTGAGGATCGGAATGTCAGTCCAGCGAGCAAATTCCTCCATGTAGTTGTTAGCCTTGCCGTAAACCCAGCCAGTTGGTGGGCCATACATTCGGATGGCAATAGCGTCACCGTAGCGTTCAAGAACGCGAGCTACGTCAGATACGCGCTCAGTGGAGTAAGCTTTTTCTTCGCCCTCAACGGCCGGCGTATAAATTTTGTCAGACGCCAGAAAATGAGCGTGTCCTCCAAGCTGAGTCATCCCCGACTCAAAAGAGTTCCGAGTTCTCAGGGACTGATTGTAAAAGACCATGTAAAGCGACTTGTCCTCTAACAGATGGGAATGCTTTTCTTCCATCGCGAAGCGTCGCTTCAGGTCAAATCCTACGTCAAGAAAAGTGTTAATCTCCTCTTCAGTGAAATCACGAAGAGTGAGAAAATCTCTACCCCTTAAACTTTTTGTTTGCATAAAAAAGCCTCCTAAAAAAGAATTGAAACGTACTTAAACTAATTTAATAATTTTAAACAGGATAGTTTCATACACTATCGCCTTTAGAAGATTGTGCAATCGTTCCCGGTGATTCCAACCAGTCATGTCGGATGGGGATCCGGAGAGTTGTACCTTGCCAGTTAGAATTTATCAGTGACATTAAAAGATAAAGATAAACTGCCAATATGTCAAGACAAAAACGAGTAAATTACCAATATATTCACTTTTTACGTAAAAATCATTCTTAAATGCTCTGTTAATCTCTTTTTGTATTTGTTTAGCGCCCCCATCTTTTCTCCACCAATGGGGGAGAAAATACAAAAGAGGGGGGGCATTTATCTAGTGTACCCCCTCACCCTAACCCTCTCCCCCAGGGTGGGAGAGGGGATTAATGGGGTCAGCCGGTATCGAAGCAAGTAAGGCCTGAAGTTGAAAAAAATTGGGCAGAGTGATCCTTTTGTCAGAAATTACTCTATCAAAAGGTGGCGAATATAATAAGCAATTGGTTTTGTCAAAAACATCAGACTGACAGTCAAAATCAAAGAAGTTATTAAGCTTAGTTTTAAAAACATTTTTCCGGCAACTACCTTTAAGTCAGTTTCGCATTCAGTACTCAGGGCAAGCGGATAATTCCGGGCAGTTTTCATGCAGTAAGCAAGGAGCAGCAAATAGCCGGGGAGAAAAAGAAGAAAGTAGATAATTGTAGGTGAAGTTATAAGTGCGCTCGCGAAAATAAGTTTAGTAACATAGCCAATCGTCGGCGGTAGAAAGCCAAGACTCAGCCAGAGGAAGGCCCAGGCCAGCTGACTGCCGCCGGGATCTGTGTCGGGGTTGATAATATCATGTAATCTACGTCTATCGCCCGGGTTGTAAAGAGATATTAGCGAGATCAAACCAATCAGACAAATAAGGGACATCAACAGAACAAGCAATACCGGCGGTTGAGCCTTTAAGGGTTGAAGAGCGAGCGGGAGAAAAAATAGTCCCAGTTGCGCGAGTAAGAAGCTGCTAAAACCACGCTTAAAATTATTCTGGGCGAGAGCGTGCAAGAGTGGGATGAGCAAGCTGAATAATGAGAAACCAGTTACCACGATGGTCCATTCTGTTGAGGCCTGGGGAACATAAATTCTCAAAACACGGAAGGTAAAGAACAGAACGGCAATTCTGTAAGAAGTAGCAATAGCTGTGGTGACGGGCATCGGTGCAGCTTCCAGCCAGTCTAAGTGCCAGAAATAAAATGGCCCCAGGCCAAGTTTGTGGGCAATAGCCAGGAAGAGTAACAAAATAGGCAAGATATTGTCCGAAGACAGATTAACGGGTTGTGCAGCTAAGTGGAAGGATTCAAAATGAGAGTAAAAATAGAAAAGCACCAGAAGAAGGACCATCGTGCCCGCCAGGTTATGAAACAAGAATCGATAACCAGCTTCCAGAGTTATTTTTTTATCGGCACTCAAGCCCATAAATAGAAGTGAAATTAGTGTCAGTTCCAGACCTACTAAAAAGGCAAGCAGATTGTAAGAATGAACAACAAGATAGAGGCCAAGTGTTGACGTAATAAAAAAGAAATAAACAAACTGTTTCCTTTTGTTTGTTTGTTTCGAGAAAATTTTTAATATTCCCAGTATAAAAACTTGAAAAATTAATACCAGGGAAAAACCAAAATTAGAGAGCCGATCAAAACGCAGGGTCCCCACTTCTCCTCTATCCCCGTTGATAATAACCAGAACCAGTAGAGTGAGGAGACAGATCAGGACCAGTCCCCGTCGCTTTGGGAACATGGTGGCCCAGAAGAAGCAGAAAATTGCAGCGAATAACAATATCAAAACGGAAGCGGGAAAAAATATAGTCATCCTTTAGTGCTCCTCGTGACCGTCTGCCGGACGCACTTTTGGCTCGACCGTTTCTAGTGCCATATATTCCCTGACGTCCTCGATTAGTGGTGTGAAAAATCGTCCTGGAATTATGCCGGTCAGAACCAGCAGCACAAGCAAAATGTAGAGGACCGGTTTAATTCCCCGGCAGGATAAATTAACTGTTGAATCGAGAGGAAAATTGTTGTAGAGAAGTTTGAGACAGTAAATAGTTAAGAGAAACTGGGTCGCCAAAGAAAAAATAGCCGGTAGCCAGCCAACCAGCAGCAGCTCACGTAAAACCAGTAAATAGGCGGGAAAAAAGGCAGACCCCACCAGTCCGCTTATGCTAAATAAAATTAGCCCAAAGAGAATAAAAAGCTGCCAGTCGGCGGTGAAAATAATTTGTAGACCATTGCAAGTCTCTTCTTCCCTTCTCGTTTTTATAATTTTGTCTACCAAAATCATTGCCAGCAGCACAAGGGAGACAAGTAAAGCCAGGAATATAGCTGATGCGGCGGCCGTGGATTTGCCCACAAAGAGGGTGGCAAATGAGCTGCCGAAGCCGGCCATGGCAATCCACTCGATCGAAGAACTGTAATTTGTTGCTCGAAACGCAAGCAGTGCCCCGTAAAATCCACCCAGAGAAGCAAGAGTAACTAAAATCCAACGGGAATCTTCGAGCAGGGGAAGCAAAAACCGGCTCAGCCCATAAACGGTGGCCGGGGGGAGCAAGACAATTAGAGAAAGACGTTCAAGAAAATTTTGTTCTTGTCTCCTTGTGAGCAGAGAATGAAACGGAAATAAGAGACTGACCGGTAAAAAGGCAAATAATATCAGATAAAAAATCACGCCGCGGTTATTAGTGACGTTAGTTAGTTCTGTCAAGAATTCAAAAGACAAGTTGGCTTCTCCAAGTAAATCGCCGGTATGCTGAGAAAAAATAATTATTACGAGCAGCAGCAGAGAGCTGCAGAAAAGTTTTAAAACAGCCGGAGCGGCAAATATATCTCGCTGATACAGAGTGTTCCTACTGCTATTCGCAAAATGGGTAAAGATGAGAACGAGTTCCCAGAATATCAAAAAAGCAATTAAATTTTGACTTAAGAAAAGACCTAAATAACTGGTGGTTAACAGCAATAGCAGCGGATAATTAACAAGCTCCCCTATTTGTTTTTCTTCCAGAGATATCAACAGTAGGAGGATCATGGATAAACTGACAAAACTGGCCATCAGCAGACCAACAAAATGTGCTTTTAGATGAAATTTACCGCCGAGACCAATTTCTGGCCAGGCGATCGAAAATTCAAGCAGCATTTGATTGAAAAATAAACTATCTGAAACTCTATTTACTTGCCAGAGTAATACAAGCAAAAGCATCAAGAGTGTTGTTAAGCCGGTAAAAGTAATTGGTGCGGCGAGCCGCTTAATTTGTGCCGAACCGGACCTGCGGCAGTAAAAACAAAACACTGAAAGAATCAACGGTAACAGGAGCAAAAACAATAAGAGCATCGATTAGTTTTCACACCTCCTGATAAGCAAATTTTTAAAATCTCGCTTACCTGATAAAATAAAGTACCAAAAAAACTACAATTATCGTGACCAACGTATAGTTGAGATAATGAACTGTTTTTCCGGTATGCAAAAATCGGATCAAAATTTCGGAAAGTTTGATTATAAAGTTTGGCAGCAGCCAGAGTGGTGTTAATACATTTTTTTCAAAAAATGATACAAAGCCTGAGCTTTTTTCCAAAACTAAGTCAAATAGCCGGGTCAAAACTGTGGACAGACTTTTGGTTTTAATCTTGAATGGCAGCCGGTCAGGAATAAAATCATCGCCGGGGGATAGTTGTGATTGTAATTTTTTATAAATTATTGCCGGCACAGCAACTGTTATAATGAGCAGTAACGTATAGATAGTTACATGACCGATTCGTCCGGTTGGTGGCATAATAATTTGTTCAAATAAAGGCAGGTATGCAAGAAGGCCGCCGAACAAAACAAAGAATGAAATAGCCAGGGCGGGCACGGGGTCATAAAGTTTCTTTTCTTTTACCCGACTGGTTGTCTCCGGTTTCGCCATAAATAAGCCAGACGCAACTCGGGCTGCTGAAAAAGCGATGAGAATAAAAGCTAAATAGATAAAAGGAAAAATTAAGAAACCTTCCGGTTGATTGGTCAGGGCGGCTATCAGAGCTGAATTAGCCCAGAAACCACTCAGAGGTGGCAGGCCGGTCTGGCTGATCAAACCAAGAACAACCAGCCAGCCGGCGAACGGGAATATAAGCCCCTGCCCCTGGAAATTACCCGCTCGCCTGGAACCGCTGGTTAGTATTCCTCCGCCGGCGAAGGCAAGCAGTCGTCCGGCGGTTTGGAGTATAAAATAATAAATCGCTGCCCGGTGGTGACCAAAGAGAGAAAAAACCAGGCTGATAGATATGTGAGCTACTGAAAGGTGGAAGAGAATGTAGTTTAATTTTTTATAGAAAATGCTATTGAGAATCGCGTATAAAAAAGTGATAATGATAAAGAATAGTAACAGGCTGAAAACAAAAAAGGATTGTTTGAATAAAAAATCATAGCGCAAAAATAGGTAGAGCCCGGTTGGAAGAGGCAAAATCAGACTGTAGAAAACAGTTAACGATAAGTGAGACTTAAGTCCGTTTTCAAACCAGTTGGTGAACGGGAACAGGCCGGTTCGGATTAGTCCGGCGAAGCCGAATACCAGTGGTATTATGGGGCTAAATTCAGATATCGTATTCCCCGACAAAATAGGTGTCGCCGAGCCGGTTTCAATGAAAAGAAAAACTGCCCCAGCGACCAGCAATAAATCACTCAGCCGGTTGAGTAAGAACAGTTTGAGATCGACGCCACTGTTATTATGCCCGAGAAATAGAAAAACCAGGGAAGTTAATAACCAACCGGCGAGAAATAAAACTAAATCCCCGGCCAGAAAGAAAATCAGCCCGCCAATTACCAGCAGATCAATTAATAGGTCATCTTGCTGTTGTTCGTCGCCAGTCTCATTTGCGCGGGGGAGAAGAAAAATCAAAAATCGTAGAGAAGTCACGAAAACAACAAACAGTCCGGCCAGGTCATCGAGGAAAAAAGTCAGCCTGAAATTAATCTGACCAACGCTTAAAAACTCGTAAAGCTCCCTGATGAAGGTTCCTTGGAGAGTTATTTGTAGCCAGACGGAGAACAGTGCAGCAAGGAAATAGATTATTAAAGCAATCACTTCAATTAATTTAAATTTTTCTCGCCCCAGCAACAGCAAACGAACAAAAATTGCACCCAGGTAAAGAAGAAATATGGTTGTTAGAAACAGACCAGTCAAATTTATATCTACCATTTTAAACTCCCCTTCTCCTCTCCACCCTCCTGGCTATTTTTCAGCTGCAGTAGGGTAAATAATGTGAAGAGCGTTAATTGGCTAACAAAAACCAGGGAAATAAAGAAGAATAACACCCTGTAATTCGTCAGACTAAGAAAATGACCGAGAGCAACCAGTACAAATAGAGTCGCCGCCTGGAGGAGCAGAAAAAATTGCGGCCGGTAAGCGGGATCATTCCTGATGATAAGACCGTATACCCCAAGGCTAAAAAGAATCAGACCAAGAAGCAAATAATAGATTAACATTTTAGCTCTCCTATGTTGTTAATTTATCCAGGTCCCGCGCTAACCACCGATTACCGAAGACCGAACTTTACCTTGTATTTTCTTCCTCATTGAGAAAGAAAATTTGGGAGACACTGAATAGGTGCAAAAAAGTTTTAGCTCAAGAGCGCTGCAGAATAATGGCGCCGGTAAAAGTAGTTAATACTAATACCATTACACCGATTAAGACAAGCGGATAATCAGCAGAAATGACTTCGCCCAGGTATTGTAGCGGCTCCCCGCCGAGTAAGTCCAGAGCAAAATCACCCGGTAAAAGTGTGGCTTCGGCGAAGGGTAAAAAGAGAACTAATAAAATTATTAGTACTGGTAGCCACAGAACTAATCCGCTCCAATAAGTCTTGACGTCGTAGCTATCGTTATCAGCTTCTTTTTTAGAAGAAAGAGCGGGTACGAAAAAATATAAAATTGCCAGGGAATTAAGGCCAAAATATCCGAGATAAAGCAGGGCAAGAAATGTCTCTCCGAGCAAAAGAAGCATACTGGAAAGGAGCGCACAGAGCAGACCTGCAATCCAGACACCGTTGCTAATACGTCGTACAACAACCAGGGCAATACCGGCGCTCAGGGCAGTCAAAGCCAGGAAAAAGAATAATAAATGTTCCATGCTATTCACCAATCACCTTGATTGGACGCGTAATTGCGGCTGGACGCCTTCAGACGCCAGAGAATAATGAGAAAAATTATCAACCAGCCTGCTTGTAGAAATATCCATTCCCCACTGCCTGGTGTTATATACATTGTGGCGCTTGCAGTTATGAAATAATTAATTACTGCAAGTGGCAGCAGCACCCCCCAGATACCACGTAAGAGCTGATCAAAACGTAATCTGGGTAGAGATAATTTGAGCTGAAAAAGCAAATAAATTAGCAGGAATGTTTTGAGGAAAAACCATGATATAGAGCGTAGTGAATCAACAATCGGATTCTGAAAGAGGGTTTCTGCCAGGGCATAATTTTCAAACGGAGACATCCAGCCGCCAAAATATAAAATTACAAAGACCGCCGAAATAAATAATATTAGTCCGCTGCGTGAAAGTACCTGGAGGACATCAATATTCTCCCCCCTACTCTCAAGTTTGCCCGGGAGGGGAGAGAATAGAAAAAAGGCGATGAGAAAAAGAAGGGCTCCTACAGGTTGATTTAGGATTGTCCAGCCTTTCTCGGCCTGGTAGTAGACCTGATCTCTAAAACTTGTCGTATTGGCGCCGGCAAGCAGGCCCAGAAACAAGACAAAAAACAAAAGACCCAGACTTAAATTAAAAATTATTTGTCGTCGGTCCCAGTGTTCAGTAAAGCAAGTTGATAAAGATTTTGAAAGTAGATAAAAAAAGCCGGCTATAAAGGGAACAAACAGACTCCAATCGGGCGAGGCAATTCCCAGCAGCTGAAAATCAACCAGGTCGGGATGAAACTCGGAAACGGACAAACTATAATCCCCAAGTGGAAGGACGACAAAACAGCCGGCGAGCAGAGCAATTTTAAAAGCCACTAAAAAATCCTGTCGAGTATGAGAATAAGCCCGGGCAGAAGCGGTTTCAGGAGCAAAGGAAGAAATATTATCAACAATATACCGCTCAAGCAAATAAACTAAAAATACGGTTACTGTTAGGAAAAATAAAAATAAAACCGCGTGGAGCAAAGAAATAATTAGCCATAATCCCCAGTAATACAATTAAAACAACCCCAGGCTTGCGGCCATCACAGCTAAATCTTCCGGCCGGACTCTTTGTGCAAAACGGCGTAAACTTTGAAAATTAACAAACCCCGGTTCCCGCAGCTGAGCCTCCACTAAATTTTCCCGTAAAACACGGGCATAACAACCTAATTCCCCTGAGGCAGACTCAATGGAAAAGTAAACCTCTTCATTACTGGTATCATATTTTCCACCGACGAGAATCATGCGGCGGCCAAATAAATGTGGTTGCAATTTAATTTTATATTCTTCGGGGGCCAGGGTAAGCAAATCAGCGGCAGAGTAATCGCGTCCAGACACCACGCGAGTTATTTGGCCCAGGATGTTTATGGATTGTTTCAACTCCAAAAAGCGAACGCGAAACCTGTCGTGAATGTCTCCTCTTTTACCAATTGGAATCCGGAATTTAATCTCTTTGTAAGCGTTGTAAGGGGTGTCTTTTCTTAAGTCACGGCGGACACCGGAAGCTCTTAAAGTTGGACCTGTCACCCCCCAATCGAGAGCAGTTTCGATATCAATTTTTCCCTCGTTTCGAGTTCGAGCCATAAAAAAAGAATCATTGATAAGGTTTTTCTCATAATAATTTAAGCGATTTTTTAAAATTGTTAAAATCTCATCCGTCGACTCAAAAAAGGCTGACTTTATCTCCCCTTTAAATCCCCCGGGAACGATGTAATTCTGACCATGGGGGGTGGTAGATAGCTCGTGTAAACAGCCGTGTATTAACCTCGCGTCTCTTCCTATTTCGCTGGCTACGCGAAAGGCACCGACGCCATGGGCAGCCAGCGCGAGGCAATTAAGGTGCCCGGTCATCCGTAACAGTTCGGCGACCATACAGCGCAAAATCCTGATCAAGGGGTTGGGACTTTCGAATTCGAGAAGCTGTTCGACCGTGATAGCAAATAGTAGCCGTCGCTCTTGAAGGCGGTAATTGACCAGGTGACTGGAAAATTTACCGTCTTGCTCGCCGTGACGAAGACGGGGGATAAATCTGTTAACGCCACTCTCGCCCACCTCCAGATTGCCGCCGGGATAAAAACCGGCAGGCTGGTATTCCGGGGGGAGAAGGTCAATTTCACGTAAACCGGTGGGCCAGGCGGTAATCAATTTTTCTGCTCCACGGGGTTATTTACATCTGGCTCTGACCTGGACTCGGATTCAAATTTTTTAAACTTGGATGAGTAACCGGAAGTATAGACGGGCTGACGAGCATTATCGTCATCATAAAAATTTATATCGTGTAATTCAAGACAGCGCTGTTGAAGCCAGCCAGCGGAAGACCAGATAGCGGCCAGGTCGGGAAATCTCTCTGATTTCTCTGCTTTAACTGCCAGGTTTAACCTATAATCAAGCTTATGAGAATAAAGGTGCCAGACTACTTCACGACTTTTATTTTTAGCCCCTGAGTTCTCAGGTGATACAGTTATATCGGTAAGATGAAGAAAATAATAAGGTTCGGTATCTTTCAACGCCTGACATACAAGATTCAGGCGCTGGGATGGCAGAATTACTTTAAGTTGCTCCCCTTTTTCCAGTCGAATGACCTTCAACGGATCTGATGGCTCCAGCATATTTTTGATAAAGGTAGCTACTTCTACTTCCATTTTTCTGCTACCACCTTACCGCCTATTAGTAGACCTGAGAAAAATATAATTCCGGCGAAAAGCAGAAGTAAATAGTGACGATAGCCGGATTCAGTGCCGCGAGTGGTAAGAGGCAATAAAATAATCATAAAAGCGGAAAAAAATGAAAAAAGAAGCGAAAAAAACAGGGTAATCTTATCGGAATCTATAGACCTGGCATATTTTTGGCCAAAGCGTGGCAAGGGCAGGCCATCTTTTGCCAGAGTCAGGTAAGAAAACAAAATAAATGTGACAAAAAATGGAATTATTAGAACCGGGACCCAGTCAACAACAAAACGCCAATTCATGGGCCTGTCTTACAATTTACCCACGGTCTGCTCCCAGTATTGGGGCAGAATTTCTGCAAACCTCTGTTCTTTAGCTTCACCTATGTTTCCTTCCTCGCGGTGTTCTTCTACGATCTCTCTTTCCTCCTGCTCACGTTTTTCGATGAACTCCTCAAGTTCAATTATTGCCCTCAACATACGGTCACGTTCCCAGCGTTCCCAGAGCCCACGACCAAACAGACGTCCCATTAGATTGAAATGGTTGGATTTTAAAATAGGCAAATCTGGCGTTTTCGCTTCCATGCCGGAGTAGCTACCTCGAGCCAGCTGCTTAATTTGCCGGTGAAGTGGCCAGGAGTCCAATTCCTCCTGTCTGATTAAGCGAGCAGTTTTAAAACAGGTCATAGTTTCATATCCACCGTGATAATCACGAGCATTCAGGGTCGGATAGTTTTTTAGCGCCGGTCGCCAGTGTTCAATCAGCCTGATCTCCTCGATGGCTTCACTTCTAAAATAGGGGCAGCCGGATATCAGACCGTCATCGTACATTTTTTGAAACCAGTCTCCAGAGTCGGGCCGATCGGAAAGACGCAGGAGTTCATCAGTTATTCTCTCCCGGCTTACATCCTGCAATCTACCTACTGTAGCGCCAATTTTTTGTTGAAGTTCGTCAGCAAAAATCAGGTTGTGATCAGCAGCAAGACGATAAGCTCTGAGCAGACGCAAGGGATCTTCATCCAATGAATTGTTAGAAGTCAGGCGAAGTATTCGCTGTTCAGCGTCATGACGACCGTCGACCGGGTCAACCCAGGATTCTCTAACCATGTCCAGGGCAATGCTATTAATAGTGAAATCACGTCGCTCTAAATCTTCTACAACCTCCTGTTCACCCACTACTGTAACATCTACCTGGACTTTTTCGCCCGGGAGCCGATACATTTGTCGTTCCTCGTCAAGCGTGAACCAGCTCCCTCCAAACTCGTCCTCCAGCTCGGTCCGAATTTCGTTATCGAAATTTGTAACCATCAGATCGTAGTCGTCGGGTTGCTTGCCAGTTAATAAGTCCCGGACGGTGCCGCCCAGCAGAAAGACACCAATTTCCTGTTCAGTGAAAGGTTTGACGAGATCTTCAATTTTAGAGCGTTCGGTTCCAGCCGTCCGATCAGCTAACCGGAGGGGCTCCGGCAAACGAGAATTTTCGGTAAATAGAGGTTCTACAACTTTTGGAACGTATTCGTTGGAAATCATGTGACCGGGGGATAGAAAAATTGGGTCAGCACCTTCCATAGATCTAACGGCGTAGCCAACCGGTTCTCCATCCCAGATTTGTGTGGAAGCCCCCGTCTGTTCGGCTGGTTCATCGTATTCACCGACAAGAATATTCTTGGCACAGCCAATGGTGGGGGTATCTAAAAACAATCCGATGTGTGAGGCTAACCCCATCCGGCGCGGGTGAGCGTAACCGTGACCATCCACAAGAAAACAATCTGGTCTGGCCTTCAAGCACATTGCAGCTTCAATCATCGGCGGAGCTTCTCTGAAAGCCAGCAAACCGGAGATATAGGGGAAATTCAGTTCAGAAATTTTTACAACCTGTTCATAGACCCGGCGGTTGGTCAGTGAATAGCTGACCGCCGAAGCGATACAGATTCGGCTGTCCGGATAAAAAGATACGTCCAGTCCGGCTACCAGTTCTACCTCCGGTTCGCCGTCAAGAATGCAATCTTCCGCCAGTTCTTCCTGTAACATACGAGCCTCTTCTTCGTTCATATCCCATGGATGCATCTGTCATCACCTGCAGTGAGTTTGAACTTGATATATTTAAATTTCAACCAAAGTTATTTTTTTAGTCATGTTCCATGTCTCTTTTCTTTCCATCAAAAAAATTCTAACCTATATAGTGAAAAAATAACAGACCAATCCCGGCGGATTTAAAACTACCCGAATATACCGTCATTAGCGACCTCGGTTCAAGTTCAGCAGAACACTTCTTGGCAGAGAAAGGAAGATACAAATGAAAATCATTCTGCAAAAGATATTCCCGATTATTTTAATTCTTTTTCTTTTGCTTGGATTAATTTTCCTGCGAACGGAAAAGGAAGCAGAGCTGATCAGACGCGATTTTACAACTATGGGAACTTTTCTGCGTATTATGGTGCGAGATGCAGCTGCCGCTGAAGCGGTGGAAGAGGCTTACGAGGAAGTCGAACGGATAAACCATCTCTTTTCGAATTACCGTGACGACAGTCTTACTTCCAAAATAAATAATAATCCCGGTGAACTCGTGGAAGTAACACCGGAGTTCATGAAGCTGCTGGAGCAAGCCAAAAAATATCATGACAAAAGCGACGGTCTTTTCGACATTACCGTTGGCCCGCTGGTTGACCTCTGGGGATTTTACCGACAGGAAGAAAATATACCGGAGAAAGATGAAATAGCGCATGCTCGGGAGCTGGTAGGGTTGCATCAACTTGAGATCACCGACACAAACGTAATCCTACCCCGGGAGGAAATGCACCTTGACTTTGGAGCACTGGCCAAGGGGTATGCCGTCGATCGGGCGTCAAAAGTTCTCAGGGAAGCAGGATTCAACAATCACCTGATAAATCTTGGTGGAAATATTTATGCCGGTGGTTATGGACCGGAAGATGAGAAGTGGACGATAGGCATACAAAATCCACGGGCGCAAAATGAAATTGACGCCGTTCTCAACGTAAGTGATGCCGGGGTTGGAACAAGCGGTGATTACGAGAGAACATTTTTTCATGAAGGTGAAAGATATTCACACATTATCAATCCGGTAAGCGGTCGCCCTGTACAGGGAGTGGCTGCGACTACTGTGGTCGCCGACGATGCCCTGGAGGCTGATCTGCTGTCGACCTCACTCTATTTGACGACTGCGGAAAAAGGGTTGATGGAAATAGAGCATGACACCTTTCTGGTCGCGAAGACAGACAAAGACGAACTTAGCTACTCCGTTACTCCAGATTTTCAAAAATTGTTGAGCGAGAAGAGAGAAGCGGTGCGCAATGCAGAAATGATTGATTTTTAGACTAATTATAAGTTTCTTAAGTTTAAAGTTTAACTCTGACACTCTTAAGTTTAAAGTTTAACTC
>CAZMIT010000028.1:0-15707 GCA_964566495.1 uncultured bacterium
CTGACTCCACGACCCAGGTTCTAATCGGCGTGGACTGGCATTCAATCATCAAATAAAAAAATCCTGGAGTAAAAACAAAAAGAATAAAAATCGAAAAGTTGACTCCGGAGTGAATAAATCAAGCGACGAATCGAAGATAGAGTTGGATTACGAAGTTGGAGAACTAATCAAGCATCCCAAGTTTGGGCGTGGAAGAATAATTGAAATCCAGGGGAAATCAGGCTCTCCCACAGCAAGCATAAAGTTTGATTCTGTCGGCAAAAAAAGGTTGGCTCTGGCTTATGCCCAACTGGAAAAGTTAGCTAAATAATTAATTTTTTGGAATAAATTGTAACCAGGTTACCCTTATAATAAGTGGACTTGTAACTTGTATAATAAATATAGCTCGAAAATATACCATGAAATGAGGTTTAATTTATGACACAATCAATGAAGGTAGTTATTGTTTTAGTGTTTTGCTTCTTTGTTATAACGATTATAACGCCGCTATCATCAACGGCCTCGGAGCCTTTGGTGGTAACTGCACAAGAAGGTACCACGGAGCTTAGTTTTGAAAAGGAGATCAAGCTGCTCGAAGAGTTGCTTGAGGACTTGAGAACAATCCGCAATCAAATTAAGGAGTTGCGCGATAGTTTTGATGTCCTGCGAGGTGAGCTCAGCGATCTGGAAGAAAGAATAAATTCAGTCAAAGAACAAATTGACGAGCTGCGCGAACAAGCAACAAATTAAAACCGGGGGAATAATTGAGGGGAGTTCCAGGGAACTCGACTTCAAACAAATCCCTTGAGGAGTTGATTGGCATTGGAAGTGGTCCCCGGTTACGAATGTATTCCCTGTGTTGCCCGTCTAACCCTTGAAGCACTGGATACAACCGAAGCATCGGAAGAAGTTTGTAAAAAAATGATGCGGCGGTTACTTCAAGAAGCCGAGCAGCTGCTTGATGACAAAACCGCTCCTCTTGTCGTCGGTAATTTAACTGAATACTTTTGCGAGCTCACCGGTGAAGCAGATCCTTATAAACAATTCAAGCGCACCTCCGTCAGTTTATCCCTTCAGATATTACCCGGTTTACGTCGACTGGTGGCGGAAAGCCCTGACCCTGTTCTACGAGCGTTTGAACTGTCCGCGGCCGCCAACGCCATCGATCTTGTTTCTCTTCGAAAAAACGAGTTGCAGCAGCAGATGGAAAAGATTGCCGAGGCTGGAAAAATTGAAATAAAAAGCGAAGTTATGATTCAATTTCGCCGTGAACTGGAAGAAGCCGGGGAAATATTTTTAATCGGCGACAACACCGCCGAAGCGGTCTTCGATCTGCTGCTGTTAGAACAGTTAAATGATAAGGAGCTTTATTACGGCGTCCGTGGGGCGCCGGTTTTAAATGACGTGACGAAAGTTGAAGCCCTGGAGACCGGAATTTATCGCTGGGCCGACATTATTTCCAGTGATTCCTCTGTTCCGGGCACAATTCTTTCGCAGGTGAGTGATGAATTCCTCCAGCATTTCAAAGAGGCTGACCTCGTCCTGGCTAAAGGCCAGGGAAACTTCGAATCCCTTGTCGAACCGCCGCGTCCCGTCTATCATCTATTTAAGGTCAAATGTAAACCATTAGCCACCCGGCTGGAATACGATTTGGATGATTATGTTCTGATAAGCCGTAGCTAACAAATATCTGGAGTAGTGGATATGGGAACTTACACAGCTGTGATTAACGACTGTCTTTACCTTAACTTTGCAGTTAAACCCTCCGAAATTGAGCGTCTTCTACCGCCGGGCGTCGAACTTGACCTTCGTCATTATCGAGGCCGCAAGTGGGGCTTCTTTTCTGTTTTACTTTATAGCTGTGACCGGCTTGCACTCGCCGGAATGGGCTGGCCGCGCTTCAGCTTTTTTGGCGCCGAGACTCGTATTTATATTATTGATGACAGCCAGACCCCCAGCGCTTATCTTATCCGTGAGTATTTGCCCTGGTTATATTCCAACCTGGTAAAATTCTACTGTAAAATGCCTACCTGTAAGATGAACTTTGACTATCCGCGCAGCGTCCACCCGGGAGGAGTTTACAGCTGGAACATCGAGGGGAGCGGAGCCGGGGCTGTGAAAGTTAAAATTAACGAAAGCAAAGCGTCAATGGGACAACTTGCCGATTACTTTTCATCGCAAGAGGCGGCCCGCGATTTTTTTACAAGACGACCAAATTATTACTATGCAGCTACCAGAGACAATGTAAGAAACTTAAAAATTTCAGCTTCCTATGGCAAAAAACTTGAGATAGATATACAGCAGTGGGAGCTTGGCTTTACCGCCTCTGATCTTGAACGCCATCGTTTTCCCGAAGCGGTAAGCGGCTGTTTTTATGCACCAGAAATCCGCCAGGAAATAAGTGGTCCCCACAAAGAGTCGCTTTCCTGTCTCACCGGGGCCTGACTAACCCACTTAGCCCCACCAGCTCTTTCCAAGTAAAGGGCTGGGAAGCTGGGTGTCCTGTGGACGGATAATTCACGACAGTGGTGTTGTCGTGAATATCCGGGCTAATCACCTTTGATAACAGCGAGGGGCTCAAGCCGGGCAATCTTCTGTGTGACGTTGATCTCAGCCAGGGTGTCAACGACGGCATCAATATTTTTGTAAGCTCCGGGTGCTTCGTCCAGCACCTGGTTTGGCCGGGCACCGTAAATCGGGATCGATCCCATCCGCTCGTTCAATTTATTACGGTCAAACTTCTTTTTAGCGGCTGTTCGGGACATTATCCGACCGGCACCATGATTAACCGAATAATAGAGCTTTTTAACGTTAGAGCCTGCAGTTAGGACGTAGGAACTGCTGCCCATATTACCCGGGACCAGAACCGGATGACCGGTATCCTTGAAAACTTCCGGGCACTCCCGGTGTTCACCGGGTAAAGCGCGCACGGCTCCCTTACGATGGATTAGATACCGGCGTCCATCAAACTCTTCAAACCGTGCCAGGTTGTGAGAAATATCATAAAGTATTTCTAACTCACCGCCGCCGGTAATCTCGGCTCGATCCTCAAAGCTACGCCGGATTATTTCAGTCATAACCTGTCGATTAGCGTAGGCAAAGTTGGCTGCCGCCGCCATTGCCTGACGATATTCGCGGCCACACTGGGATTCAATTGGCGCCGCGGCCAGACCCTTATTAGGCAGTTTTACACCCATTTTATTTGCTTTCTGTTGCATCTGATTGGAAAAGTCTTTGCAGATCTGGTGTCCGAATCCGCGACTTCCAGAGTGCACCTGCAGCGCGAGCTGCCCCGCGTTCAAGCCAAACCTTTGTGCGCTTTCTTTATCGTATATTTCAGCCACCCGGTTGAGCTCAATGAAGTGATTACCACCACCGAGAGTTCCCAGCTGGTGCATACGCTCTCGCGCCCGAGCAGATAGAGGTGCTACCGATGCCCCCGGATAATTCCCCTTGTCCTGAATATGGTTCAGGTCCGCTTTCGAGGCCAGGCCGAGGCGGGTGAGGTATTCTACTCCGTTCTCGGCTATCTTTTTCAGATGGCTTTTCAGAGTGTTTTGCAGCGGACTGGTGGTGCCAATACCGGTAGGAATTTGGCCGGCTATGGTGCGCATAAGCTGGTTGCGTTCCTCTACCGCCAGATCCCCTTCCTGCAAACCGGTCTTCAACAGCCGAACTCCACAGTTTATATCCATCCCCACGGCCCCGGCAGAAATCAATCCTTTATCAGCGTCCATTACCATGACGCCGCCAATTGGTATACCAAACCCCTGGTGAAGATCGGGCATCCCCACTACTGCCTCGACTCCCTGCATCGAAGCGGCGTCACATAGTTGTTTGAGTGAGTCGTCCTCCTGGACGAGGTCGAGCAGGGCGGGGCTTAGATATAGACTCACATCGCGCCGCATACCTGAATGTTTTCTGATTGTGTATTCGTTTGTGCCAACTTTTTCAAGTTCCATACTTGCACCTCCAGTTAAAGTGACGTGCTTGTTTGGCGTGCTCCTGACAAAATTTCCCGGGTTTCGTCACCCCGGGCAAGCGCCCCGAAAACCATCCCCCCATTCTTTTTTCCCCCTTGAAGGGGGGAAGACAAAGGGGGGGAATGAATTGCACGTCATTCCGGCTCGGGGCACGCAATGACGATCGTTCGGTCAAGCCCGGGGACGTCATACGTTCCCACAATTACCCGGTGGGCGTTAAACAATCACAAAGCGATGAGAATAGTCTCTTGTTTTCGTCTGATTTATTATAAAATAACTATCGCTTAAAATCAGCCTGATTAGTGATAAAACAAAACCTTCCAATATCATTTTGGACACGGAACGTATTGACCGTCGAACCGAAATCGAATTATTAATCAGGACACAGATTAACACGGATAAACACGGATTTTTTGGGAAAACACTCAGAGTTATTTTTTAAAAAACAGTTGTTTGTTCATCCGTGGTGATCTGTGTTTATCCGTGTCCCGTATACTAGAGAACATGGATTGCAGGTCAATCTTGCAGCGATGAAATCGTTGGAAGATAGACAGGAATTAAAAATTCTAACGGAGGTGGCATTATGTCACGTTACTTTACTGAAAAGAAACTCCCCGGTATTGGATTGGGAACCTGGGAAAATACTGATCCGGCTAAGTGCGCTCAAAGCGTTGAAACGGCAATTAGTGTTGGTTATCGCCATATCGATACGGCCCAATTTTATGGGAATGAGAAGGCGGTTGGAAAAGGAATCGCCTCTAGCGGCATAGCCCGAGAGGAGCTGTTTGTCGCCACTAAAATATGGATTAAATCGCTCGACCGAGCTGGTGCCCACAATTCCACCCGGGAGAGCCTGGAAAAACTTGGCCTGGATTATCTCGATTGTCTGTATGTTCACTGGCCAGCCGGCAATTATAACTGCCGGGAAACGCTACCGGCGATAAAAGAACTCCAGGGCGAGGGACTTGTGCGGCAGATAGGCGTGAGTAACTTTACTATTGAACTAATGGAAGAAGCCCTGGAGATTCTGGAGGGTAATATTTTTGCCAACCAGGTGGAGATGCATCCTTTACTCCAACAGCGCCGGTTGCATGAGTATCTTATCGAGCGTAACATATACCTGGTTGCTTACTCTCCCTTCCGCCACGGGACAATTTTTGACCACCCCGAGCTGAATGAGATTGCCAAAAAATACAACGTCTCAGTAGCACAGGTAATCCTTGCCTGGCAGCTGGAAAAAAAGAACCTCATCACAATACCCAAGGCTACATCCGTCGAACATATCAAAAGTAATTTTGCCGCAATGCAGCTCCGGCTTGAGGACGATGATCGCAAGCGAATTGATGCTCTTGACTGCGGGGATCGTTACGTTGATCCGCCGATCGCTCCCTGGAAAGGATGAGAAACTAATGGAACAGAGCGAAATAAAAATCTCGACCAGCGGTTACGCTGACGTAAAAGACTTAAGTGGCCCGATCAATTCCTTTTTGAGCAAAGTAGGTGGGGAGGGACTGCTCACGGTTTCCGTTCCGGGAGCAACAGCGGGAGTGACTACGATTGAATATGAATCAGGCTGTATAGCTGATCTCCAGGAAGCACTGGAGGAGATAGCTCCTGCGGACGCTCACTACGAGCACAACAAGAAGTGGGGGGACGGTAATGGGTTTTCTCACCTGCGGGCTGCGCTGCTGGGACCCGGAGTTACTCTCCCGTTTAAGGACGGTGAGCTACAGACAGGGACCTGGCAGCAGGTGGTGGTTGTTGACTGTGACAACAAAAGCCGTGAGCGCCGAATTTTGTTGTCCGCCTTGTCTGCTTAAAAAATTATATGGTATAGCGACAGCGGAACAAGCGACCAAATTAATAACGGAGTATTGATGTATCGGGGTATGAGGTAAGGTTTGCTGCAGAACCAAAATATTTAAAAGAGTAGTGGTATCAAAGCGGGCAGAAGGGAACCAAGGAAGGCCTGGGGGAGAGTGGTTCGATTGACGCGGTATATCAAGTAAGTCGTCAAGAAAAGGCAGTGTAGGAGTGTGAGAACGTAGGGGATAAAAAAGCCTAAAGGAATGAGATTCCAGATTCCGGTTACCAGTCCGCCAGCAGCGATGCTGAAGGCCATTTCCCGTTCACTAAATTTAACCCGACTCATCCGATAATACAGATAAATAAGCAGTCCCCGTATGAACCAGACAAGTATTACAATTAGTCCCTGGATTATCATAAAGAGGCCAAAACGAACGGCGAAAGGAATAGCCAGTTCGCTCTCCTCGGCGGCAAAAGATATAAAAGAAAAAATTGAGCTGACTTCTTCCGGGCTATCGATAACCAGGCGTAGTATTATCGCCAGATAGGGAATTAGCAGGCCCCATTTTAGCCAGAGGGTTACACGTCGCCAGACGCGAACCGGGTATTTGTTAAAAAGAGAGGCAGGATAAAAAAAGAGACGGATGGGTATCATAAATCATTCATTCCTTCAGTTTTACTAACTGTTTTTTTATGAGAACTATGAGACAATCGTTTAACTGTACACCTGTTCCGGTGAGAGGCGGTCCAGCATGTGGATGATTGTTCAGGTCAGCATAATTGTCGATCATAGCTCAGTCGTAATTGTTTAGCGATTCCGGTGACATTGCGGGAACGAATAACGTCCCAAGGCTTGAACTCCAACAAACAAATACGCTCAGGCTAATACTTGCGGCTAACTATCGTCAAGTATGACTGCAGCTCTTTTTCTCGCTGGGTATTACCTTGCCGGTGAAAAATATCCATTAGCTCTCGTAAAAGCCGCTGTAACAGCTGCTTGTTAGTCAACGGTTCCAGATATTCTTCTACAAAATCAAAACCGGTTCCCTCAAGATATTCGCGACAATCGCCGCGAGTCAGCAGTTTTCCCTCGAAAAAGGGATCCATAAATAAAACCTCTGAATCCCCCTCAAAACGAAGAAAGGCGTGAACCGGTAGTCCAATAATTTGAAAAGGCAGTTTAACCCGGTCACAGATGAGTTTGATCAAACAGCAGAGAGCCAGCGGGCTGGCTGTTTTGCGTTCCAGGATCCAGTTTAAAAAGTAATAGTTAGGATCATCTTCTTCCGCGGTCGATATGCCTTTGAATCCATGCTTCTTCAGCAGAACGTCTCGCACTACCTTTACGCGCGTGTGATCGTCAATTGACTCCCAGCGTCGCAGCTCTTTGTTCACATCCGCAGCAAGCGAACTGAGACGAGAGGTGACTTGTTTGATGTTAAAATCCGGGAAACCAACCCGGGTAAAAGCAAACAGAGCCGGTTCAAAAATAAGAGCTTTATCCTCTCTGTCGACGGGAAGGTTTCGAAAAGTGCTGTGTAATAGCCGAGGCTCTATCTGTTCTAAAATCTGTTCAAGACGAACTCTAACTTTAGCCGGCTGATTGCTGAGGTCGGCTTTGATATAGGGGGAGGCCTGCTCACCTATCTCCAGCAGGTGTTTTTCTGCCTGGCGGGCTATTCGTTCGTCTTCGTCAGCAAGCAGTGTTACAAGAGCGTCAACGGTGGTACTCTGGTCTTGCATTTATATATTCACTCCTCGCCCGGCGACGCTTATGTCTCTTTTACTCGCCGGTAGGAGAACTGGGGAACAAAAGCCGGAAGTTCCCAGGTACGGGGCTTTGTCTCCAACCAGGCGACTACCTGTCGAGCTCTGATACGTTGTTTAAAATTCAATTGTGAAAGCTGGTGCTCGATCTTCTCGCTGATTGACGGATCAAGCTCCAGAAGCTGCCGCCGCGCTGTCGCTGCAATTTTTGGGTTTGGATCCCCGAGCAGTGAGAGCAGCGCCTGAACTTTGTCTTTCTCTTTTCCCACTTAACTGCCTCCCGATAAAGGTTGATTACATTACTATTTATCGAAAGACAGCGGAAAATTCTGGAGCAAAAATTAAGCTGACGCGCTACGCTCAGGCCATTGCTTCTATTTTCTCGACGACTAAATCAGCGATACGCCCCTGAGCTTCCCCCGTAGTTGCTCCAAGATGAGGGGTGGCTACGCTGTTTTTAGCACAAACAGCATCAATGGCTCCCGGAGGTTCTTCCCGGTAAGTATCGAGGCAGGCGGCGTCAATTTTGTCTTCTACCAACGCTTCTGCCAGTGCGTCCTCATCAACAATACCGCCGCGAGAACAGTTTACTACCAGCGCGTCGTCCTTCATCTGTTCAAGTTCCGAAGCACCGATGAGATTTTCCGTCTCCGGGGTAAAAGGTACGTGCAACGAAATAATATCGGCAAGACTTACAAGTTCATTTAATTTAACTGGTTCGGCCCCGCCATTTTTGATCTCACTGTCGTTGATAAAGGCGTCATAAGCAATCACGTCAGCGCCGAAGGCCCGAACAAACTCACCTACACGCTGACCGATTCTGCCAAAGCCAACCAACCCGACAACCTTGTCCATGATTTCACGCCCGTTTAGTTCGCCTTTTATCCACTCGCCCTCTTTCATGTGCTTGTCAGCGCGGGGGATGTCACGATAGGCGGCGAGAATGTGACCGATGACAAGTTCGGCTACTGCGTTGGTTGATGCCTCAGGGGTGTTTTGAACCTCGACTCCCACTTGTTCGGCTTTCTCCAGGTCAATATTATCGAGCCCGACTCCGGCGCGAACAATTCCAACAAGGTTTTCGGCAGCTTCCAGTCGTTCGTCGTCGACTGTTGTTCCACTGCGAACGATTAAAAAAGACGCTTTGGGAAGCAGCTTATCTATTTCATTGTCCTCGAAGGCTTCCACTATTTCAAAATTCGGTTTCTCTTGAAAATGACTGACCACCTGCTCGTCCACCGGATCACATACAACAATCATCATTTCGCATCCCTCCAAAAAAAAGTTTGGTTATAGCAATTGGATAAATGTATGGAAAATTTAATCAGGCTTATTCGGAACCATACTAAAGTTATGAATTGTCAGGACAAATTGTAAAAGAGGGAGTAGGGATTTACTAATTACTCCTGTGATCACGTATCTGCTCACGCAGATCATCGCCGCTGTCTATTTTCTGCCAGCGACCCTGTTCTTTCTTCCAGTTCTTAAGGTCCCACTCCACTGTGGTAACACCGTTGATACGTTTTAATTGATGTTCGATTTTCTTAACTTCGTCTTTATCCTCAACTTCTTTCCCGTGACGCTTTTCAAGCTTCCCCTTGAACGTCACCCGTCCGTTTGCATAGCGATAATCGATAGAGTTAACTTTAACATCCTGGCGCACGAGAGTGCGGTTAATTTCCTGGGAAATTTCCAGATCGCTTCGTTGATTCCTCATTCTTGTCACCTCACGATATACGATAACTATTTTTTGTTTTTATGACAAGGTTTTCAGCTGTTAAAACCTTTCAACCCCCTTCCATTTGATTATTTCTAACCCGGCCTATGCATGAACCCTATGCATAGGTCGCCCGAAGGGGGCCGCCCATTTGTCAAATGGGCGGGGTTAACCCACCCAGCCCTGTACTGGGAAAGAGCTGGGTGTCCTGCGGACGGATAATTCACGACAGTGGTGTTGTCGTGAATTGCAAACTGGGAGTGGCTCTTCCTTAAAAAAGTCCTTGACAGGGCTTAAGAGTGTCCAGGCTAAAAAGTCTAAATCAGATACCCACAACGACGAAACAGATGGAAGCTCCTGTTCAATGGGGGGGGAGTGTAGAAAATAATATTTGGTAAGAAACAGCATATTCATTTGCAGTACGCACCTATAGCTATCAACGCGCCGAAATCATTGCCGCCTGGCTCTGGCTATCTATTTATTTCTACCGGATATACTGGCTTAATCCCCTGCTTACCGTCTTAATAGCCATCTGCGTAGCCCGGGAGGCCCTGGAAATTGTGCGCGCGGCAACCAACTAAGCCAGCTGATCCACCTGGAAGCCAAGTCCTACTTCCTCGGGTTCATGTTCGGAAAGCTCCAGCTCTTCCAGGCGATTAAATAACTGACTTGCAGGCCCGGGAAATTCAGTTGTTGGCAAGCCGGTCTCTATATTTTCATCTGATTGTGGTTGTTCTTGCGGTAAGCTCGCCTCGGACTCCCAGGGGCTGTAGAACGAAAGATCATCCGTCCCCGACCAAGCTAATCCTTCAATCATGAGGGTTAACCCTTCCTTGACAAAATTAATAAACTTCTCGCCGCCCATCCACAGTATAAACGGCAATAAGCTAAAATTCAAATTTTATTTTGAAATCTTCCCCCCTGAATAAAAAAGACTAAGGCGGGTCTGTTTGGCAGGCTTGTAAAATACGACAGCTTTACTGACCGATGGCCGAAGTCTCAGGGATGGGACAGGTCCGAAAGACAGGGGGGGGTTGGGTTGCGCCAGACAAGTATGTTCAGAAGAAATCCTTAATTTTATTCCAGGCGCGGCTGTTCAGAACGTCAGCGGATTCAAGCCAGGCGCGCCGGGCCTGGTAGACGCCGTATTTTATGTAATCAAGGTTCTGGGCGTTGTGAGCGTCGGTGGAAATAACAAGTTTTAAGCCCATTTCTTTTGCCTTGCGGGCGTGAACGTCGTTAAGGTCAAGCCGTTCGGGCTGAGCATTGATTTCAAGAGCACAGTTTTCTGCCAAAGCAGTTTTCATAACTTCTTCAAGGTCAACCCGGTAAGGACCGCGATAGTTGAGTTTGCGGCCGGTGGGGTGGACGAGGAAATCAACATGGGGATTTTTTAGAGCCCGTTTGATTCTCTCCGTTTGTCTGTTTTCCGAGAGATTAAAACGAGAATGAACAGCTGCGGGGACAACATCCAGCCGTTCTAAAATCTGATCTTCATAATCAAGACTACCGTCCTCGAGTATATCGACTTCATTACTTTTTAAGAGACGAAAATCGTCAAATTCTTCGTTCAGGCGGTCAATCTCATCCATCTGTCGCTTTAACTCGTCCGGTTTTAGTCCGCCGGCAACGCCAAGATTATGGGAGTGGTCGGTAATTGCCAGGTATTCGTAACCAAGCTGACGAGCCGCCGCAGCCATCTCACGCAGACTATTAGCACCGTCGCTGGCGGTAGTGTGGCACTGGAAATCTCCCCGTATCTCGTTGATCTTAATCAACTCGGGCAGATTTCCTTCGCCGGCTGCTTCAAGTTCGCCCCGGTCTTCGCGCAGTTCCGGTTCAATATAGTTACAACCGAGGTGCTGGTATATCGATTTTTCATCTGTCCCGGCGAGCTTATTATCGTCATTATAGAGACCGTATTCGTTTATCTTCCAGCCCTTTTTGAGAGCCCGCGAGCGCAGATTAACATTGTGGGCCTTTGAGCCGGTAAAATAGAGGAGGGCGGCAGCGAAGCTCTTCGCTTCTACAATCCGCAGATCAACCTGGAGCTCATTTTTAAGCCGGACAGAGATCTTTGTCTCACCGCGGGCAAGTATTTCTTCAATATCTTCATATTCAGTAAAGTAATCGCCGACGGCAGAGCTCTCGTTCGAGGTAACCAGCAGGTCAAGATCACCCACAGTTTCCTTGCGTCGGCGGTAACTGCCGGCAATTTCAAGACGCTGAACGGCTGAACACTTCTGTAAATAGTCATGGAGAGAATTAACCACTTCTTCTACCCGGTTAAGCAGATATCTTTTTCCTCGCTCTCGTCTATTTTTGGTAGCTTCAAGGATAGAGGTTTGTGTCTTATCGCCCAGCCCGTCCAGCGCTGATATTTTGCCCCGTTCCGCTGCTTTTTCCAGGTCGGCCAGATTAGTGATGTTCAACTGGTCGTAAAGTTTTTTGACCCGTTTTGGTCCAAGGGAGTCAATCTTAAGCAATTCAGGCAACCCAACCGGGTATTTATCCTCAAGCTCATTCAGTTTGGGGTGAGTGCCAGTTTTAACAATAGTCTCAATCTTTTCGGCAAGATCCTTTCCTATTCCTTCCAGTTTGGTCAGGTCTTCACCGGACTCGACCATATAAGCAATTTCTCGGCCCAGGTTACTTAGCGTATGTGCTGCTTCCCGATAAGCACGAATACGGTAGGGATTGTCATCCTGGATGTCAAGATAATCAGCTATCCGATTGAAGACGTCAGCTACGTCGGTATTGTAAACAGGCATGAAAACTCCCTCAGGTTACAAAATAAGCTATGTTTGAAAGCGTTGTTGTTTTGCTTCAAATGCCGTCATTGCCAACAGGCTATCGTGCCCGGACTTGATCCGGGTATCAATCCGACAATCCAGCACCACCGATCGTCATTGCCCGGAACGAATAACGTCCCAAGGAACGAATGACGTCCCAGGGCTTGACCCGGCAATCCAGTGCTTAGTCACAACTGAATTTTCCGGTTGTCCCTTGCCGTCATTGCCCGGCTTGACCGGGCAATCCAGTGGCTTTGACGTTGACCTTAGATCTATTAAATTCAAAGTCACTGGATTTCCGCTTTCGCGGGCATGACATTCAAGAGCATATTTGCCGACAATTCAACATGGATTCCGGGTCTACCCGAGCACTCAATCGATCCTGTAATGACTATGTTTGACGTTACTTGTTCCCTGCGCTCTCGATTGAGTGCTTGGTCCGCCCGGAATGACGGTTCTGGCAACAGAGCTTTCAAACATAGCGAAGAAAAATTCAACCGGTGTGACAAATATTTCGACCTGCTTTTTTAGCGGCATAAAGTTGCCGGTCGGCTTTTTTTACCAGGTGGGATGCTTTGCTGGGGTAATCATCGGGACCGGCTCCTGTGAGACCGACACTGATAGTTACAGAGATATTCCGTTTGCCGGCCACGACCCCGTCGGCCCCAATTTTACGCCGTGTTCGGTCAAGCGCCTCAAAACCCGCATTTAGATCAGTATCCGGAAGGACAACGAGAAATTCCTCGCCGCCATAGCGACCAACACGGTCGGGGGCCCGAAGTTCTTCTCTGAGGATTGCGGCCAGTTTGCGAAGAACAATGTCGCCAACCGGATGACCGTGAATATCATTAATCCGTTTAAAATAGTCGACGTCAACCATGGCAACCGTGAGAGGGGTCTTGTTTCTGTGGGCTCGCTTGAGTTCCCGAGAAAGAATCTCATGAATCCGGCGGTGATTGGGCAGACCGGTCAGACTATCCTCGCGGGCCATTTGTAACAGTTCCTTGTTTTTTTGCTGAAGCTTTTCTACCAGCTCTCCCTGGCGTATTGCAATAGCGATGTGATTACCGGCTATTTGAAGCAGATAGCGATTTTCCTTGTTCAGCATCCTTTTTTTGGCAAAAGTGAAGTTGAGCACCCCTATTTTTTCACACTCCACCTGCAGGGGAACGGCGAGGACTGAAGTATAGTTCTCCCGATTTTTAGAGAAGACAGACTTAAATTCCTCCGAACAGCGGATGTTTGGCGTTTGCACAACATTTCCCGTGGAAAAAGCGCGACCGGCTATTCCTTCGCCGGGCTGAAGTAACTCCGCCTTATTCAGGCGTTCGATTTCTTTGCTGTTGTGGTTATAGGAAGAGATGATCTCAAGACTGTCAGACTCGCCCGCAGGGACCGCCAGACTGCCGGAAGTGGCGTTTAGCGCACAAGTGGTCTGTTTTACGATATAGTCCAGTGACTCATGAAAATCGTCGCAACGCAGTACGACCCCACTTATCTCAGTCAAAAGTTCAAGCAGTGTCTTGTCCGCATCAACTTCTACAGTACGCATACCAATCACCAGTTAAAATCTTCGTCAAAAAGCTTGTTAAACCCGGACAATTCACGACAGCATAACTGTCGTGAATTATCCGTCCGAAGGACACCCAGCTCCCCAGCCCTTTACTTGGAAAGAGCTGGGGGGCTGGGTGGGTTAACCCCGCCTATTTGACGAATGGGCGGCCCTTTGGGCGGTCTATGCATAGGGTTCATGCATAGACCGGGTTAAATCACAGGGAGAATATAAGAAAACAGTCTTCCCTGTTCCCCGGAGGAGAGAAATTTTTGAGCCGTTTTTTAGCCGCCGATCTGAAGAAAAACAGGGACAAAAACAACCGAGACGATAGACATCAGTTTGATCAAGATGTTCAATGAAGGACCTGAAGTGTCCTTAAAGGGATCGCCAACGGTGTCCCCGGTAACGGCGGCGTCGTGAGCTTCTGAGCCTTTACCACCAAAATTGCCTGCTTCAATGTATTTTTTAGCGTTGTCCCAGGCACCGCCGGAGTTGGCAAGATAGATGGCGAGCAGGAAACCGGTGACAATAGCGCCGGCGAGCAGTCCACCAAGAGCGCTGGGACTATAAAGTCCGACCAGAATCGGGACCACGACAGCAAGAACACTGGGTAGAACCATTTTTTGCAGTGCAGCAGCAGTCGAAATATCAATACAACTCTCGTAATCAGGATCCTCTTCGCCCTTGAGAATACCGGGGAATTCGCTGAATTGCCGGCGTACTTCGGAGATCATCTTTTCAGCCGCCTGTCCAACTGAGTTAAGAGTTAAAGCGGTAAACACAAAGGGCAGAAGGCCACCAATTAACAAGCCGGCCATTACCGTTGGATTAGTAACGTCAAAACTAACTTCGCCTATCTGCTCCTGGTAATTGGCAAATAGTGCCAGCGCGGTTAAAGCGGCCGAACCGATAGCAAACCCTTTCCCAATTGCTGCTGTAGTGTTACCAACAGCATCCAGGGCTTCGGCTTTTTCGCGGATATCATTGCCCATTTCAGCCATTTCAGCGATACCGGCAGCGTTGTCAGCGACCGGGCCAAAACAGTCGACGGCCAGGGTAATGCCCAGCGTCGAAAGCATGCCCACAGCGGCGAGTGCAATGCCGTATAAACCGGCCAGGGCGTAAGAGACAAGAATACCGGCAATAACTGAGACAACCGGTATCCAGGTGCTTATCATACCGACAGAGATACCGCGGATAATATTAGTAGCATGTCCGGTTTGTGAGGCGTAAGCAATACTTTTAGTGGGACTGTAGTCGTAAGAAGTAAAATACTCGGTTGACAGACCGATTACAATTCCAACCAGAAGACCGGAGATAAGAGCGCCAAACAGGTAGAGGGTCTCTGTCATTTTATAACCGATCAGATAATAGATAGATCCGAAAGAAAAAACCGCCATAAGAATTGAAGCAAGTAATACCCCCAAATTCAGGGAGAGGTGAACGTTTTTGGCTTTTCCAGCTCCGACAACAAAGGAACCGAGTATAGAGGCCAGAATTCCAATTCCGGCGAGTAGGAGAGGTAGAACGGTTGTAACCTCCAGATACCCGGCGGGTAGAAGAAGGCCGTTTCCGGCTACTATACCAGCAAGTGCCATAGCCGAAATAATTGAGTTGGTGTAGGACTCGAAAAGGTCAGCTCCCATACCAGCGACATCACCTACGTTGTCGCCTACGTTATCGGCAATAGCAGCGGGGTTGCGGGGGTCGTCTTCAGGGATTCCTTCTTCAACTTTGCCAACTAGGTCTGCGCCAACGTCAGCAGCTTTGGTATATATACCGCCACCGACACGGGCAAACAGAGCGATTGAGCTGGCACCAAACCCAAAACCGAAGAGAAGCTGAGTATCGGCACCAAGGAAATAGAAAACACTGATTCCTAAAACACCAAATCCAACCACGGACATACCCATGACGGCACCGCTTGAGAAGGCTACTTTTAGCCCCTGTTTCATGTTAATAGTAACCGCTTCTGCAGCTCGCGCATTGGAACTGGTAGCAATCCGCATGCCTATGTTGCCGGCCAATCCGGAAAGCAGGGCACCAACAAGATACGAAAGCCACATATAGGTGGGAAAGTCTTCGAGCCACCAGCCTAAACCGCCTAA
>CAZMIT010000028.1:15807-17619 GCA_964566495.1 uncultured bacterium
TTTTTGCGAGGTAGATCGATTGGCTTTAATAATTGTTGAATCACCGACAAAAATCAAAACACTGGCCAAGATTCTCGGCGAGAAGTGGGATTTCGCGGCCACGCGAGGTCACCTTTATGACCTTCCTTCTGATGAGATGGGGATCGCCGACGACTACAGCCCGTGCTGGGTTCCCATCCGCCGGCGGGGCAACCAAAAAACCATAAACAACCTGAAAAGAAAAGCCAAAACCGCTGAGAAAATTTACCTGGCCACTGACCCCGACCGAGAAGGGGAGGCGATAGCCTGGCAGGTTAGTGAACTGGTCCTTGCGGCCGACCGTCCTCCACCTCGTTTAAGACTTGAGGGCCTTACCTCCGAGAATGTTGAGGCGCAACTTAAAGCGCCGGAGGATATCGACTGGGATATGGTTTTCTCACAGTGGGCGCGCCGGTTACTGGACCGCCTGGCCGGTTACAAAATAAGCCCTTTCCTGATGAGCGCTTTTAAAGGCAAAAAGCTCTCGGCGGGCCGGGTTCAGACTGCCGTCCTTAATCGGATTGTTGAACGCTGGCAGGCAGTGGACGAGTTTGAACCGGTAAAGTTTTACCGCTTACTTTTAGAGTTGAGAGGTAAAAACAAAAAAATCATCCCGCCGCCTGTGGCCGAGCTTGTCCAGCTCGGGGATTGTAAAATAGGAACGTCCGCGGACGAAGAGCTAATTACCGAGCGAAAAACAGTAGAAGAGCTGGCAGAAGCAGTCAGGGAAAATGGAGTTCAGGTAAAAAATCGCGAAGTTAAAGAGACACAAACTAATCCTGCTTTTCCTTTCGATAGTTCAGAGTTAATAAGGCGAGCCTCCAGCTGGTTTGGTTGGCCGGCCAGTCAGACGATGAGCGTCGCCCAAAAACTTTACGAGAAGGGACTTATTACTTACCACCGTTCCGACTCCAACCGGCTCTCACGTTCTGGTTGTAAACAGGCGGCCGCCTATATCTGTGATAAATTTGGTAAAGAACACCGCCAGTGGCGCCAGGGTGGCGGTGGTGATCAGGAGGGCCACGAGGCAATACGTGCCCAGTATGCCGGTTTGCTTCCTGAAGAGCTGCATAGCGTTAGCTCAGCCGAACGTACCCTTTATGGAGCTATCTGGCAGCGCTATATAAGGTCCCAGATGAAAGCGGCCCGCTGGAAAAAATTAATCTTAACCCTGCAGCCTGCTGAAGCCGAACCCCGAGCTCTATTCAAAGCTGAACTGCGCACTAACATTGACCCCGGGTTTTATCGCTGCCGACGAAAAAACGAAGAAACCCCACCAGAACAAGAGTACGACCGCGAACAGTTCGAGCAATTGCTGGACCAGGAACCGTCAGTCGATAAGATTGATATAAAGGAGTCGAAGACCAAGGGGCCGGAACTGTTCACCGAAGGGGCGATAGTTCAAATGATGAAGAAGGAGGGAATTGGTAGACCTTCAACCTACGCCGCAACGTTAAAAAAATTACAGCGTCGCCAGTATGTTAAAACGGATAACAAAAAAATTGTGCCGACACGGCGTGGGATTGACGTTATTTGTTTTTTAAAGCGAGCGATACCTAAAATTTGTGACATCCGGTTAACCGAGGATATGGAGGAGGCGCTTGACCAGATTGCTGAAGGAAGCCTTGAGTGGCGTGATTTCTTAAAAGATTTTGACGAGAAACTTACAGGCTGGCTTGAAGCGGGGGCAGATATTGAACCACAGGGTACGGCTGAGACGGAAAAAGAAGAGCTGCAATATGCAGAATGCCCCCGCTGTGGCGGTAATTTGATTTCCCGGCGAGGTCAATACGG
>CAZMIT010000029.1:0-17335 GCA_964566495.1 uncultured bacterium
AAAAGTGTCCCCGAGGGGATTTGAACCCCTGTCTTCAGGATGAAAATCTAAAAGCCGGGGTTTTGCCTGATTTTGTTTAATCCGCTTTCGTCCCCTTTGACGCCACTGTTTTGCCCCTTATAAGCCACTTTGGCAAATTAGATATTTTGCCTGATATTGGCTGATATCAGCTCTCATGTGACGAAATGTGACGAAATGTGACGATTTTTAACTGCCTGTTTAGCTCAATTATATCCTTGTTCGCAGGTTAAAGTTTTCCGCCCGTCACCAAAAAAATAAATCGCCTGCTGAGCCACCTTTACCTAAGTACACTCCAAAAATAATCAACCTGGTTCCAAAACGAAAAAAATACCAGTCGCGGGACGGGCCGTTAAAATTGAGGAACTTACGAACTTACAAAAGGAAAAGGGAAGGCAGTTATAACGTTATTTAATTATTATATCTTTTGACCTAAATAGACCCTGTTTGCTGGGCTCATGTCACAAGATGTCACGAGATTTGCCCTCAAAAAATTGCCACTCCACCCCGTTCCCATCCCCCACTTTTTAGTCCCCACTTTCTACACTTTTTGTTTGCCTTACTCAATAGCTAAACAAGCTTTTCATACTTTTATTAATCTCTTTCAATTTGTTAAAATTTTGTTAAAATATTTCTTGAATACTCAAATTATGGTGGTAAAATCATGGAAATGGAACTTCCCCTGACGGAAATTCAGGAAAATGTGCTATGCTTTGCGGCTGAGTTTATTGAAGAAAACAACTACCCACCCACTATAGAGGAAATTCAAGACGGAGTGAAACTATCAAATCCAGGATCTGTTTATCGCGCTCTTCAAGGACTTGAAAATAAAAACTATATCCATAAAAAATCAGACGTCGCCCGGGGGCTAAGATTAACAAAGCTTGGAGAAAAATATATGCCTTCAAACCAAGCAAATCTTCCAGAGGAGGAAACAGAAAATACATGAATGAAGAAAAAACAAATCACCAGATACTTTTCGGCGATACTCTTCAAATCCTGCCCGATCTGCCGGAAAAAACTATAGGTTTTGTCGTCACCTCACCACCATACTGGCAAATTAAGGACTACGAAAACGACGGGCAAATTGGCAAAGAGCAGCCGTACGAGGAATATTTATCTGATTTAACAAAAGTCTGGAAACAATGTCATAGACTACTAAAACCTGGGTGCAGACTGGCGATTAATATTGGCGATCAGTATCTGCGAGCCAAAGATTATGGGCGTTATCGTATTCAGCCAATTCCGGCAGACACTATTCGTATCTGCCGGAAACTTGGTTTTGATTTCATGGGCAATATTATTTGGCGAAAAGTAAGCACAACCAACACGACCGGGGGCGGAACCTGGATGGGGTCAACATATCACCCCAAAGACGGCCATATCACTTATGAGCATGAATACATCTTGCTATTCCGCAAAATGGGCGATTGGCCTGATCCGACTCCCGAGCAGAAAGAAAAAAGCAAATTAACAAAACAGCAGCGTTCACGTTGGTTTCGAGGTTACTGGGAACTATCTCCGGATAGACAGGACGACCATATTGCTAAGTTCCCCGTGGAACTTCCCAAAAGATTAATAAAAATGTATTCCTTCTGGGGGGAGACTGTTCTGGATCCCTTCTTGGGCAGCGGTACAACAACACTGGCAGCGAAAAAAACTGGGAGAAATAGCATTGGTGTCGAATTGAACGAGGATTTTTCCCCCATAATCAAAGAAAAGTTGAAAATAAAGAATGATCTATTCGGCGAAGTTCAAACGGTGGAAAACAAGGAAATTTACGAGAACGAAAATACAGTTATCGAACTCAACGGTCACACAATCAAGGAAATGTCTTCCGTTTAGCTATCCGGTTCCCGGTAAAAATAAAGGTATTTATCCGTTGTCTTATAGAAAATTAACTCAACTTGGATATCCTCTCTAACAGAGGAATCTTTGTATAAATAGGTATGCGGTTTAATCGAAACGGGTTGCCCACCAATATAACCGTCGATATTTTTTGATTCCTCTTCCGGCGTGGCAGGTTTCCAATCAACTTCTTCCTGACGGGCTATCTCTCTCAATATAGCTTCCTGCGCGATTAATCCCTCTGCCGTTTTTTTGACCACAAGGTCCTCTATCCACTTACGGACCATCTCCCGGTCTATTTTATCCATTGCTTCCTTCATGTTATTGATCATCGGCATAACTCGATCGACCGCTTCATCAATAGCACCCGGTTTTTTATCAAGATACCACTGTTTCCAGCCCTCAAAAGTATTTTCAGGACATTCTTTATAAAGATCGCTCATCTGCCCAACTACGTTAGGTCGCGTTCCCTGAGCATTTTGATTCGCAATGTTCATGATTTGAGTGGTGTATTTAGGAAAATCGGGCGAAGAACCAGTAATTTCTTCTACCTTATTCTCCCAGTTTAACCGAGTTTCTTCAAAATCAGAAAATTTGTCATTGCTGCTGGGCATAAGAACACCTCTGTAAAAAATAATTTAAACAATTTAGAAGAAAACTATCTTCCATTCATTCGGGTACTTCAGTCCACTATTGAAACAACTGAAAATCTTCCTTTGTCTGGATATCGATTGGCTATAGAAAATATCAGCGTTAAGTTTACAGCCTCTTATCCCCAATTAAACTACCACAACTTTAAACATCCCCGTTCTAAAATATCAGAAAAAGTTCTTCATTCTGACTTCCATTGACGATAACTCTCGAGGTCTTCGTTTATGGCATACAGCACCAGTCCAATCACAGCTGCATCGGATAATTCGCCTATGATAGGTAGATCTTTTGGGATTTTGTTTCCGGGGTTGGCTATGTAAAGGATTGCAAAAGCTGATACTGCTATCGAACGGTAGGGTACTTCCTGGTAATTTCCATCCTTGTAGTCCTTGATCATTTCACCCATTAACTTAATTTTGTCTACAAATTCATTTAACGTCTCGTTTTCTTTCGCTTGCTCGATTGCCTCTTCTATCTGCTGCTGGACTTTTTCCAGGTCCTCAACATCAAATTTATCTACTAACTCACCGAGTAATTCTAGCGCCATAACTTTTCCTCCTCGTTTGATTTTTTTATTTCATCAAATTCAGGAGTTTGCCAAGTCAGGACAAAGAGGTCATTTTTAAAAGAAGTTATCACTGCAGAAAAGTTGTTAAATCAACTATTTAATATGTGAGAATTCAAATCTACCACGAATAATATAGGTTGTCAACCAACAATTTAATAAAGCAATTTCATTTTTTCAATAAGCTCTTGCAAGATATTGCTCTTTGCGTGATTTATACGTGTTTCCCGCCCTCCAAAAAATATCACTCGGCTCGATCACTCCTTGTGGTGGGCGCGGCGGAAGTCGTCGAGGATTTTCCCAAACCGCTGTTCAAAAGACTGCCAGTCAATATGGTCGAGGTCCTCTTCCCAGGCCTGGTAAAGCTGGCCAACGGCCCACTTATCCCTGTTAGTTACCTGCTCGTTGGCACTGACAATGGCCAGTGCCATGGCGTAGATAGTGGTTTTTTGTTCCTGATCCAGCTCGCTCTCTAATTCGGCCAGAGTTTCGGCCATCTCTATCTCGCCGGCCTGCTGATCCTCAAAAAAACGGCGGGATACTCGCTGGTAGTCGAAATTGATCTCCACCTGCGACTCCGAGAAGAAGCGGTCCATAATCACCAGGGCGCGCCGGTCCTGTTCCTCGTCCATGCTCATAAAAAAGAGCCCCAGTTCAAATATCTTGCGACCAAGCGATTTCTCGCGGTCGGGGATAGAGGGGACCGGTGTAATCTCCTCAGCAATGTCGGGAAATTCCAGTTCTACTCCACAGTTGTAGCAGTAATTAAACCCCTCCCGCAACTGAGCGCCACACTGGCTACAAATACTGGGATTGGTCTCTTGCATCAGCTCTTGCGCGTATAGTTCAAAACTCTCACCGCGCTGGAAGGGACGCAGGTAAAAATCTCCGGTAAGCTCTTTGCCGAGAAAGGTCATGTCCCACTTGCCGCGGATCTCCTGCTCTTCAAGTTCCCCTTGGAACTTCCACTTGCCGGCTTCTTTAAAATTGGCGGTCCACTCGTATTTATCACCAGTGACCGTGCCGGAGAGAGTAAATTTCCCGATTTCTGCATCCATCCCCTCGCCGCGCAGTTTATCCCCTTCGCGAATCAACCGCAGTTGTTTCCCGTATTTCGTCGGCACTCCATCGTAACTATGATAGCCAATATACCGAGTGCTCTCGCCCATTTGATTTCACCCCTGAAAATTGATTAAAAAATTACGTTAGAAATTATCTCGACAGGCCGCATTATTATATAATTGCCTCCTGCTGACAAAGAACTCAGCCCTTATTATTTTCTATAAAATCCTCCGGCAGCTCCGGTGTCTCTTCCGGCCCCTCACCTTCCTCGTCGGTCTGCTCGCCATACCAACCGGCAAGCTTCTCAATAGCCGCCCGCAGTCCAACCTCCCGACCGCGAACAAAGTAAAGATTGGCAGCCATACCGATAGCGTAGACACCGGCACCGGCAACCCCGGCGCCGAGCGCAGTGCCCTTACCGGGCATGAACTTGACCAGCTGTTGGAAGGTTAATTTCGCCAGGTAGGCCAGGCCACCGGTTGCTCCGATGGCGTTAATCAATTCAATCGCGGAGGCAACCTCCATCTTGCGACCGGATAGATAAGCGATCATCATAACCAGTATAAGTTCCAGCGGCAACAGCAGGTACATATCGGAAAAGGGAACAAAGTGCGAGCCGCCAATTGTTGTCCCAACGCCAGCATAGGCCCAGCTTAACCGGTGACAGATCTGAAACAAGACGTCCTCCACCCGGCTATAGAGGTTGAGTTTTATCGCCGCCTCCACCTCCATGTTTTCGGTCAACAACCGGTAAAGAAATTCTATGCTATGGCGGAGGTCGTAGGTGATTTCCTGATTGGAACTGTCCCACTCCAGGTAGGAACAGACGGGCACTATACCCTCTGCTTCCAGCTCCTGCTCCCGCAGACGGCTGCCAACGTTATTCACCGCCTCCCCGAACAATTTCTTGGCCTCGTCCGAATCAAATTGTGGTTCCCCCTGCTCCTTGGGGGCCAGTTCGTCGGCACGGTTGAGCGCCACAAGCAGTGGCAATTCGCCCGCTTTGTTGCGGATCTTCTTAATTACCTTGATCGAATCGTCAAGATTGGCCACGCGCTGGGCATCAAGAACGAACAGAATCAAGTCTGGCCTGAAGTCCTCCACGTCATTGAGCAGTTGCTCCAGGGCCGATTTTTGGTCGGCACTACCATAATCCTTCAATCCTCGCGTATCAAGAAGTTCTAAAACGGTATCTCCATTGTCCTCAACATCGGTAATCTCCGCTTTTAAGGTCTGGGCTCCGTAGCCGTCTCCAACTTCGACAACATATTCTCCCAGCAAGGCATTAATAAGTGAACTCTTGCCGATCCCCTGCTCTCCGGCAACCAGTATACGCGGCGGACGGCGATCCTTTATTTTTTCGATCATCTCCAGGATATCCTCGTTGCGCAACACCTTATTGATTAGCTCCGAAATTTTTTCCTGGGCTTCCTCCGGAATCTCCAACCGCCCCTCCTCGTTCAGTAACCGGTCGGCAATAACTTCCGGCAGCCACTCCTTTATTTTATCCCCCAGTTCCGTATCCTGAAGAGCCTCCAGTGCCCTGTCGGCTAATTCGCCCCCCTCTTCCAGAATCTCGTCCAGCCGGTCAATCCGCTTTTCTATCAACTTCCTGTCTCTCTCCATCTTATATCACCCCTTTAAGAGAATTGAAAACACTTGGCCAACTATTTAGAACCTCGCCGAAAAACGCCAAATCTCCTCACCCTAACCCTCTCCCGCCAGGGGAGAGGAAGTTTTTCTGATCAATATTATTCAAAGTGTAACAGAAGTTGTAAGTCATTGCAAATAAAAATTAGCTTGTTCTTTTAAAATTAACATGGTAATTCAGTAATGATTATACCTGGGGAATATTATAAGTCAACCTCTGTTCCAAAATTGTAGTGGAGATAAGCAAAAAATGCTCGGATAGTAGAAATTACATCTGTGCCCTGGTTAAAATTTATGTTGTTCGTCCCCTGGACTGTCCTATTTTGTAAAAATCTGCGTTAATTCGTATCCTGGATGAATTTTTACAGAAAAAACTACTCCTTTTCTTCCAGCAGGGCTTTCATCTTTTGTTTTAATTTTTTCTTCCAGAGTGAAAAAAGTTCACTCATAATATCTTCCTCTACAGAATTAAGCAGAGCCAAAAATTCCTCATCGGGAATGTCAATCTCCTCCGGCTCTACTCCACGTTCTTCGGCCAGCTCGCTAAAAACCTGGGAGGTAGCTTCAGCGCCAATTCGAAAGCCCTGTTTAAAAAAGCCAATTATGGAATCCATCTGCCCCCAGCGCACATATTCCGCGGCGGGGATTACCTGTATTTGAAATTTTTGGCCGGTAACCGGATCTTTTATCTGTCGATTCTCCTGCTGGTAAGTTACGAAGAGCATAGCATGTTTATACTGGCGCCGCTGAGCTCGGGTGCCAAGCTGTTCTGCCTTACGTGTTAGGGCGACTAAGTTTGACAGGTGACCTAACGGCTGGGTCTCCTGGCGTTTCCAGCGGCTAATTGTTCCCGGGGCACAGCCCAGGATATCAGCCAGCTCATTCTGGGTGCATTCAAAACTGTCGCAGAGACGCTCAACCAATTTTCCGGCCGCCCGACGCAGGGCTTCTTTTTGATCCTCAACCTTATTCATATCCAGGTCGTCACCGATGCCGATGTCGAATCGGTCGTAGATGAAGTAAATATTTTCCTCTTGCTCTTTATATATTTTCTGGTTTGCTTTTGAAAGCTCAATTTCTTCTTCTGACATAACGGATCACTTCTTCTCTTTAACAGAATTGTTCATGCTAAAATCACAATCAAATATGGGATGAGAACAAGAATTTTTTGTTTCTCTATTTTTCTCTCCTCTATCTTCTCCTTCTTGTCTCATATTTAAACTACCTTTGTTCTATTATACCCTGATCTCTTAAACTTCACAGGGCAATTATTATTTTACACGATTTTGACAAAAGCCTCAAAGAATCCGTCCTCCCACGAGAAAAACTATGTGGGTCCTGAAAGCTCGAGCAGTGCTCCTTGCTCATATACACCCCACTTTTTAGTTGTCAGCTTCTACACTTTTTGTTTGCCATACGCATAACGGGCAATCCGTTCATTGTTATCCATTCCATCGCATCCATTCCTTATAGTATTAACTGATTAACCGATAAATTCGATAGAATTCGTATTTTTAGAGCCCTTACCGAGCTCGCAGAGGGGACTACAGGAAGGGGTAAAGTCAAGCGATCATTTTTATGGCGGGAAAACCGATGTTATCCGCAACAGTCCGAAGGGTAGAGTCCACCGTTGCACTCTCAATTTGAGAAAAAGCAAGTTCAATATTTTTGTCGGATAAATCCCCCGTTTTGAAATCGAGTAATAAATTTCCAATGGACGAATCACAAAACGACGGGTTCATCATTTTGACACCTTCAAAAGAGAGGATAAACTCACTATCCTCTTCAAGGTCGTTGGCTTTCTTCAGTATCTCTTTATACGCTTGTCGCCCTTCTTCTCTCCCCGTTAAAAACTGTCCGTGTTTGTTCATCTTATATTCGATCAAGGACATTGTTCGTTTCACTCCTTAGCTCGTTTAAATTCGGTGGCACTCCACCAATATTATCGGTAGATAAATCAAATCCAATTAATGTCCCCTCTAACATTCCATTGTGTTGACTGTGTCGGACATGCCCCCCTCGCACAAATATTTTACCACATCCGCTCCGAATATCAAAATTTGACCCACTTTTCCGGGCAATCGTTAAAATATCAGTCAGACCGTTTCCCCGACGCTCTCTGATGGTTTCATGACCACTAACACCCGGTTTCAAGGCCTCGATAATGGCGGCTTGGTCGTTGGAAAAGTTGTATTTCGACGATTCATTAAGGGTCCTTCGAATTCCTTTTCCAAAATCTCCCACACTAATTTGAACCTGGTTTTTTTGCGGGTAACTCTGAACACAGGTAAAGGCTCCCTGCAAGCTTCTTCCCCCCATAGTAGCATGATTGAACACGTTATCGCACAATTCGCCAACAATGTAGGTAACCCAGCCTACGACATCATCCTGAAATCCCTGCGTTAAAAGAATCTTCCCGCAACGATTAAAAATACGCTGAATTTGATTACGTTGCGACAACCAGAATAATTCTTGTAAAATACCTGACCTGTCGTAGGACGAAACATGGCTATGAGCAAAATTCATATAAGCAAGATCGTTTTGTTCAACTTTATCAAAAAAGCCTATCCGGGTTAGATAATTAAATCGATGTCTGTGTGATGGTGGTTCAATCTGAACCCTGCATCCATCGTCCTTCAGTTGCGCCAAAAATATAAATAACCCAGTAATCGCATACGGCTTAATAAACTCAATCTTCGATAGATCAACCAAAACGCTCGTTTGGGTACTATAATGCTGAAATATATTTTCCAGTGACTGCGGAAATGTTTTTCGTATTCGAATGACGTCATCAAAATTTTCTTCCATGCGTTATCTCCATTGCTTTTATATTGCTTTTATAAATTAGTTGCTAAAGATGCGCTGTCCTCCACCCTTCATAATTTGATTTTGGCTGAATATCGCTTGACCACAGGGGGTAACCCTCCTTTTAGATTGTGACTCATTTATCTGAAACAGTGCACTGGGCTTGTAATATGAGCATCTAAGACAAGCCCTTGTTGGATCAGTTGTTCTGGATCATGTGATTGTGAAACGAGGGGCATTTTTACACAGCCTGCTTCATAACAAAGTTCGATACGTCCCGTTCTACTTTTTGAATAATAAAGGTTTCTGGTTCATATTTATCACTCGCCCACTTCCATGCATCTTCAAAACTGTCAAAAATTTCTTTGATTTCCTCTTCATGAAGAACCACAAAGTCACCGGAATGTTCTTCCAATATGTTCTCTAACTCGTCTTTGAAAACTTTATAATTTTTTTCAATTTCTTCCTTTGGCATTGAAATCACACTCGATAGAGTTTCTGCCACTTAAAAGCTACTAATAGTATCGTTTTTTTAAAAGGGAAATTCAACCATCTTACGATTCATTGACATGAATGATCACTCACCCTGATATTCTCAAACCTCTAAACATTAAAATAAGCCAGGATAAGCTGAAATTATCTCCCCCAATTCCTCGAACTCTTCTTGCAATTTTAGCCCCCCTTCTATCACGAATAATTCTTGTTTTTATATCTAACTAATATTGGTGCGGGTGGTAATTTTAATAAGCCTGACTGTTTGTCAAGCTGGAGCCCCGGCATGATAGTGCAAAGCAAACAGCCTTAAATTCAAATATTCGACCTTATAAAAATATGGCCTCGCATTACGTCAAAGTACTTTGACGTAGTCCGAAATGAGGTGGGTATTCATAGCAGAGTCCGCCTATTCATAGCAATTTCAGTAATACCGGGCAACTTTCTTGCCGGTGAGATAACTTTCCAGGTTCTCCCATGAGTCGGTCGCGTGCTGGTCTAAGCGCGGCCTCGCCTCCCTCTCAAAACAGACGAACATCTGAGCCTTTTTCAGGTAATTTTGGTTTGCCTGAGTTAAATCCTCCACGTGGCCGTCGCTAATCACAAGTATCCTTTTAAATTTATTCTCGCGCGCGTGTGAGAGCACGCAGTTAATTTTTGTTCCACCGGTTAACCTGTGTCCCTGCTTTAATTCCTGAACCCGCACCGGTTTAACCTTTGTCGTAAACAGATAAACCGGGCCGGCAATCAGCTCTTCGCTGCCCAGGATAAGACTGGCCACCATATCCACTATCTCATCGCTCATTGACCCTGAAGAGTCGAGGTAAACGTGAGTAGCCTGACCTTCACGCTCACGGGTCACTGCCTCCCGTTTAAAAAATACCGGCCAGGTCCCCCGGCCAAGCAAATAGCTACTGCGCCTGTCATGCGCCGGCACTACTCCCGGTCTTTTTTGCTGCGCTCGGACCGGCCTCAGAGAGCGACAGTCCTCATCTAACGCTCGCTTGATAATTTGTACAAAACGGGCCACCCTCTGTTCCTTCCGCGGTCGAGTCGTAAGCTCATGGCCCTCTCCGTCCCCCCGGCCTTTCTGGCCGCGCCGGCCATGTCCGCCCAGCATAACAAAACGGGGTGTGGATAGCAGAATCTCATCCAATAGCCGGGCCAGCTCCGGCAGTATCATGCCGCCAGTCCATGACTGCAGGTAAGCACGAAATAAGCGTTTAAAATGCTCCCTTGCGCATTCTGGATCTATCCAGTCTACCTGCTCCTCTATCTGATCATAGAGCCATTTTCCGACTTCACATCCAAAACCTACCGCCCCCCCGTCATTGCGGGCTTGACCCGCAACCCATTTTCGATGATCTTCCATGGATTCCGGGTCTACGTTTCCCAGCTGGTTACTGGGAACCGGCTGGGTCATTTCGCCCGGAATGACGTTGGTAGGTTTTGCTTCAGACCAGGAATCTTGCTCATCTTTGCCGGTAGCTTCAAAAATCGCCGTTAAGAGGCTTTCACTGCTTTCGTAGATATCTTGCGAGAAAATTTTAGGCTGGCGACCCTCGGTTTTCTCCAGGAACTTCTCACAAAGGTGATGCGGGGGCAGAAGTAAAAAATTCAGTCCTTCAGGTTCATACAACTGCCGGGTCAGGTCCTCTTCGACCGGGAACCCATTCTGGTAGAGGGCGGCGTTCACAAACAGGTCAGTTAACAGGTTGGACAGCCGGCGCCAGTGTAGGTTTTTCAAACCCACCACCCGCCGGCTGAAGTCAGCGCGCAGAGCGTGGGCCGCTTCGTGCAGCAGGACAAAAGCAAGGTTAGCGAGCGAACGCTCCCGGTCCGGACGTAGATATTCCTCGTAGAAACTGCGATTTATGTAAATAACCTTGCCCCTTCCCCGTTGTTTTTCTATTTGGGCGGTCTGCGCCCGCTCATCAAAATATATCCCTTTCACTTGTTTAAGCTGGGCCAGACACTTACTCCCATAAGTAGATTCGGGAAACGGTGTCGTCTCCAGCCAGTCGAGAATTTGGGGTAGCGAGATGCCGGACGCGGACGCAACTTCTTTGCTCTTTCTCATAATGCTACCGTACAGAGTGCCCGTTGAGTTAATTCCTCGCCACCGGCAGAAGATTGTTCCAGTTCCACCGGTGTCGGTTCGTGTTCGGGAGAGTAAACCCCCTCCTTACTCCGCTGCAAAATATAAGCGAGCAGCTTCGTATCCTCAATTACCGACGCCGGTTTGGCAGGTGCTTTCAGTCCTCTATTGCCTCTCGCCTGCAAACCGGCAGTGGTCTTATCACTATTTTCATAAGCCGTAAGATTTATCGGGTCGGCTAAAGAATTAACAACCCAGCGCTGCTGCAGCAGATCCGGCTGGCATTTAAGCTCGACTTCCTCGCGGGCCACAGTTTCCGCTACCTCCAGCTCCAGTTTTTCTGGCGGGCTACTAATAACCCACTGCGGCTTAAGAAAATCAAGCGGCACCAACTCACCTCTCCCCATCTCCCGGTTCAACTGTCGGCCTTCACTGTCAATTTTTTCGACCAGGCCGAGCGGAAATTTTTGGGGATCGGCTACCACCCCCGTTTCACCGCCATAAGAATAAACGTAATTAGTAAGCCTCCCCTGGCGATCTTTCACCCCGCGGACAAAATCCTGGCCGTAAACTTGTGCTGCATCGTCCCCGTCCTCAGCACCCTGTAATTTACGTTTGACTGGATAAAAGGGCCTGTAAAAATCAGTCTGGAGCCAGCCCCGCTGGCGGATATTAGCGACTTTATTGACTTCGCTGCCGTTAATGGCTATTCGACTCGCCATAAAATGATTCATAGCCTCCCCGGTGATAAAAATAGCACGTTTACCTCCCCGCACATGCTCCTGTAAAATAAGATTTTCACAACCATGACCATCATTAGTTTTTTGATTAGCGGCAGGCCGAAACAACAGCGGCGAGCAATCGTAGGGGTTCTTTCTGTTCCGTAGATCTACGTTGAGCTGGGCGATAAGCTGGGCCCGCACCTTGCCCGGCTCACCTCGAAATGACTTTTCCTTACTAAGTTTTGAATCTAACCACCGGTTTTCGGTCACCTCCAACAGGTGCTTTTGAGCAAAATCCAGCAGCGCCTCAACCTCCTCCCCCAGTACCATTCCTTCTATCTCCTTAACCTGGCCGTCCGCCGGAGACTCATACTTAAATTTTACCGGGAGAATAGGATTAGCTTGCGACGGAGCCTGACCCAAGCCCTTTTCGCCAAGAATCTTGGCCAGACCTTCGCGATAAGATATAAGATCAACTGCTTCCATCTCCATAACCCGACTGGCCGGCCACTCTATTGCCTCCAGTTTTAGAACTTGAACTGATCCAATTTCTTCCACCACTACATAACTATAAAATTTCATTTTGCCTCTCCTCCTTTTACTTTTGTAATACGCTTGCTGAGGCGTTCAATAAACTCACTCACCTCTTCAACGTTATTCCGGCTTAACTGGTAAGCTCGCTCCTCTTCCTTCTCCACCAGCCACCAACCAAGCAAAACTACGGCCAGAGCCCGCGCCGGCTCACCCCGGCGACAGACAGCCTCGAGTACCCCAGGTTCTCGTTTGATCGGACTTAACTCTTCGGCCAGGTTACGGCCTGTAGTCAGAATTCTACTTATAAGCTCAGCCTCTAAATCAACACTGGAATCCGGATGTTTAAAATTTTGCAGCGCCCGGCCCAGGGAAGCTAAAACAGGCAAGGCTTCAACGAGATTGTCTTTTTCCAGCGCCCGGTTGACAAGCTCGCCCCCATCAAGGGTCTGGTTGGTTTGTATCGACCGATTGTCGGTGAGCGCTGCGAAAGCATCATAATGCGCCATTTCATAAGTATGCCTGGGTATCTCCTGCCCCAGCGCAAGGTGCGGGAGGCTGTTGAATAGAATTTTTTTCAGCAGCTTATTCAACTGCTCCTCATCAGCGGGTTTATCAACCGCAAACCCAACCAGCATACTGCGCCTCAGCATCCCCAGTCTCCTCCCGTCCAGGTGACACAGTTCCTCCTCGCTCGGGCGCAATCCGTCAACCAGACAACTAAGATATCTATCTATTTTTTCGCCCATTTCATCAACCACCTGCGGAAGACGACGGCGTATACTAACCAACCGCGCCGCCAAATTAACCTGGCGACAGCCATGGATCGATTTCGAAAAAGTCTCCCGTAACAGCGGAGCATCGTCAGAGCTTACGGCCCGCAGCACTTCCCGGCGGTCGGCAGCATCCATTTCAGCCGTAGAAGGCATTTCCAGCACAAATGAAAACCGGCCCGCAACTGCTGGATCCAGGGGCATCGCCCCCTGGTATTGGCCGGGCGGATTCATCGCCGCAAAGATATATCTCAACTCCGGTAATTTTTTCCCCATCAACCGGCGCGAACGGATGACTTCCAGCCACTTGTTCTGGGTCTGCGCATTCGCCCGTGATATTTCGTCGACAAGGATAAACTCCTTACCCCACAGGGAGACCGATGTAGGCACATAATCCAGCTCCCCCTGCCCCAGGGCTTCCGGATTGGGAAATCCAATAATGTCCTCAAACAGCGCCTTAGAAGCGTCGTAGGCGTGAAACTCTAAGTCCAGAGCCCCGGCTACCGCGGCCGATAGAGCTGTCTTCGCCGTCCCGTGTTCACCTACCATCAACAACGGGTCCCCGGTAACCAGCGAACAGAGTATGGGCAGCTCCAGTTCCTCCAACCCGACCAGTCCCAGTTGACGCAAAAAACCGCCTGGATCCATATCTTCATTTTCTGCTTCCGGCTCTTTGACCGCAGCCGCGACCGGCTGCAGCTCCCCGGCTTTTATTTTCCTGCCTGATCCATTATCCGGCTCACCTGTTTTACTCATGGTTTCCCTCCATAAATTTAAAGATAGCCCTCCCCCCACTGGGGGGGAGAGGGCATTCGGGACATTAAAAAGATGTACCTGTTTAGCATCCCCAGGGGAATTGCAAGAACGTATGAAATCCCCGGGCTTGCTCCAACGTCCGTCATTGCGGGCTTGACCCGCAATCCATTTTTACGAGTTTGAACTACAACCGTTTTAAATTCAAGATGGATTCCGGCTCGGGGCCGGAATGACGTCAAGTTCAAGAGCGATCTTGACCTCACGGTCGTCATTGCGGGCTTGACCCGCAATCCATTTTTACGGGCTTGAACTACAACCATTTTAAATTCAAGATGGATTCCGGCTCGGGGACCGTAATGACATCAAATTCAAACTGGATTTTGAGTCATTTTCCCGGAATAACGCAGACCGGGATATTTTGTCAGGACTACGCTAAACAAGTAAAATTTTGTTTGCTGTTATATATTCTGGGGGTGAATAACTATTTTCTCAACTGCTACTGTTCTAACTACATGTAGTTAGCTCGACTCAAGTTAATGCACCAAAAACTCCATCCGGTCGCTCCCCGGCCCCAGGCCCAGATCATATACCCGTTCCCGCAGTTCATCTTCCAGCTCACCGGCCAGGAAGAGATCAATCGGAGCCGGGCCCCCTTCCAGCGAGATGGCCATTTTCAGCATGGTTGTCTGCCTGACAGCGTCAGGGGCACCATACAGTTTTTCCTGCATGTCATGCAGCTTCTCCCAGAGCCGATCACGGATCAGTGCCTTCCCGTTCTCCCAGCGACTTACGGCGGCCGGCGAGACACCAACTATGAAAGCAAAGGTGGGTTGATCACAGGAAAGCTCCTCACGTAGATCACGAACAAAACGCGCACGGTAGGCTTTTTCCTCCATGGCGAGTCCCTTTCTCTTCCCCCGAAGAGATTAAGTGAGTAATTCAAAATTGGTACACAGTTTACCTGCACAAATCCCTGGACAATTTTTTACTTTAAGATTTTTAGGATGGAGTCAATGGTGAGTATCCCTTCGCACCGAGCCATCCCACTTCCCCCGATTAACTCAAACCGCAATAAGTATATCAGGATCTACACAATATGTCAATGTGAAATTTTTCACATCTTATAACTTCTCCGCCTTTTTCGGCACTGCTGCCCCACTCCGCAATCCATTTTGAAGTTACAATACAAATAAATTTTAACCGGAGTTAACCCTCTCAGCCAGCTTTTTGTCAGCAGTAAATATCCACAACAGATGCTTGGCACGCGAGGCGGCGGTATACCACTGCAGAGCGTGTTCCTCTTCCCACCTGGGTATAACCAGCAAAACTATGTCGGACTCCAGGCCCTTGTAACTGCGTATCGTCGACCACAAGATCTGTCCCCGCCCGCCGGAATCGCTTTTCACAAGCCGGCAGTTTCCAAGCTTACTAACATCCTCGAGCGGTGAGTTCTTTTTTGTGTGTCGGGTTAAAACCACTATATCATCCGGATTTACGTCATCCTCATGAGTCAACTGGTGAACAGCTTTCCGGAGTTCGTCGACAAGCTTCTTCTCATCGGCTTCCAGGCTAACTTTTACCGGACGCCCTTCCGGTCCCAGCTCTATATCGTCTTCAATGTCTCCCAGTTCCAGGGAAACACGACCAATATCTCGGGTGTTGCGGACATTCTCCACCAGGTTAAAAGAGTTACGCTCGTGCTCTCGCAGCCAATCGGGAAGTTCATTGAAAATCGACTGGTAAGGATCATAGAAGGCATACAGCCAGCGCTCCTCCTTGTCCTTGAAAAAATCCAACAAGGACAGGAACCAGGCGTCTTGAAAGTCCTGGGCCTCGTCGATAATTATTGCGTCGTAGCTGTATTTATCCCAACCACTCACACTCCCCAGCAGTTCCGGAACATCTTCATCAAAAAATTTCTGCCAGTGTTCACTCGTATCCTCTTCGTATTTCTGGTTAGGAAATTCAAACTCAAGACTGGCTTCCCTTAAGAGCTGAATAGCGAAGGAGTGAAAGTGAAACACGTCAAACTCTCCGGCCGCTTCGCTTGCTTCAACATGTTCTCGTAATTTTTTGTTGTAACAGAGCCAGAGGACATCCTTGCCCGCCTCGGCCAGCCGCCGCGCCTTCTCCAGCGCCAGCAGCGTTTTACCTGAGCCGGCCGGACCACTTATAAAAACGTCGCGCTGCTTTTCAAGATAACGCAGCAGCTTTTTCTGTCTTTCTGTTGCCCGCAACAGCTTGCGTTCACTTTGCTTTATATAATGACCGAGACTCTCCAGGATCTCGAGCTCCCGCCGGAAAAACTGTTTCGTCAGCGCCTCCCAGGTCCCTTCTTTTAGCGGCCCGGTAAAATGACACTGCTCATCCCAGTAATCATACAGGCGCTCAATTTCTTCCTGAATATTTTCCTTGTCATCGTCAAAAAGCAGGCGCTCAAACGGTATTTTTAAATCAGGCAGCTCCCGGCCGCGGCTTGAATCCATATCGGCAAAAAACAACCCCCAGCCAATGACGCCGGAGAAACTGCCTTTTTCCTCAATACCCGGGTGTTCTTTCAGTCGCTCTAACATACAATACATAGCAGCTTCAGCCTGGACGGCAGGATTCTTATCCAGGTCATCGCGACCCTCGTTATTCACCGTATACCAGGTGTCGGTTCGCGGCTCATAACCTATCCCCCCGCCTTTTACCTCCAGGATTAATAACCCACGGCTCGGGTGGCAGACCAAGAAATCTATCTCCCCCCGGGCCTGGTCGGTTTTAGATTGCTCGGGCGCCCGGAACCAGTCCTCGGAGTGAAAGACAAGGTAGTCGTCGGGTAGCTCCCGCTGCAGAAGATCGTAGACTACCCGCTCGGCCGAACTCCCGTGAAAATCAGTATATTCCTTATCCGGCACCATTTTCGCCATCACTGACTCAACCACCTATACAGTTTTTCGTTTTTATTCGCTATCTATTCTATTGAACAAAAAAACTTACAGCTTTAGTTTATCACATCATTCTCAAAAAAAACAAATTTGCTGGCTCGATCAAATTACCTCTGGCTTTTTGGCAGCCAACTTCTCTGCTTATGTTAACTATCCATATTTTTCTATGGAAAATAGGCATGAACTCGTAGAAAAATAATTTGCGCGCTCAAATTAATTTTCTATACTTACTTCAAAACTACATGTAGTTTCTTTAACGAAGGTTCATACCTCATAAAGGGAGTAGTAAAATTACAGGCGATCGAAAAACTTGATCTTGCTTTTGCTCTTGACCTTGATCTACCGAACGTCATTCCGGCCCCCGAGCCGGAATCCATCTGAAGTTCAGTATTCTGTGATCGGTGTTCGGTAATCGGTGAAGAGCGTGAAAACCA
>CAZMIT010000030.1:0-16733 GCA_964566495.1 uncultured bacterium
TTCGCAGTCGTTCCGAAATAGCAAGACCGGCAGCATCGTCCGAGGCGGTGTTAATCCTGTAGCCACTGGAAAGCCTTTCCTGGGCCTCGTTCAAAGTATCATCAGAGCGGTTGAGTTGCCGCTGTGCAAACTGAGCGGCAATGTTGTTCTGAATACGAAATAATTGTGACATAATACACATGCCTCCCTCTATGGAGTGTGAATCGAATCATCCTTGATTCGATTGGAACAGCACAAAGCTGTTCCCGAAAGATTAAAAAAGATAATAAATGCAGATAAAAAGAAAGTCTCCGGGGGAGGGAACGTCACACCGGCCGTATTTAATTGTCAGAGAACATAGTTTCAGTATAGAGATATAGTACTCAGCTTTGAGTTATATTATCGGTCTGATTTGAAAAAATCTTTAGCGTCCTATGGCTCCTCGTCGTCGACGCCAAAGAGCTTTTGAAGAGATTCAAGGTAGGGTAAAAACTCGTATTCCAGTATGTCACAGACCATTATTGGATCGCGATCCTCAACGGCCTGCATTAATTCGTTAAGTCCCTGGTAAAGTTCCACATGGGCCTGTTCAAGTTCCTCCTGGTTTCCCGGTTTTAAGTTACGCTTGAGAAAACCGGTCTCGTCCAGGCCGCCGATAACTGCCAGCAATTCATCTATTTCCCTGGCCCAATCAGTTAGTTCATCGTAAGCATCGACGACATCCCCCCCCTGGAACTTATCAATCAGGCTGGTGAGTTCTTCGTGCAGTTCATCTAACTGCTCCCCAAGGTGCGAAAGCTGTCGTGATTCTTTATCCTTCTGCTCGTCAACTTGATCAAGCACAGCCCTGAGGTATTCGAACAACTCAGAAAAGTAATCACTTCCCTGTTCTGCGAGCAGAGTCTTTAACTCTTCCCTCCCCGACTCGCGAAGCTGGCCGGCAAATTTTTCTGTTCTGCTTTTCATTTTGTCATTTTCTTCCACTGCAACGTCAAGAAAATTATCAATGGAATCCAGGACCTTACCGGCCAGATTAATGGCTTCGAGCACCTGACGACGCAAAGCATTTTTTTCATCATCGCTATTTTCTTCCCACTCGTCGATGACCTGTGGGAGTTTCGCCAGGTATTCCCGGCAGTAAGCACCCAATCGACCGACTGTGTCAATGGTCATTACTTCGAAAGTGCGCACTTCCAGTTTTAACTCCTCGAAGGAAGAACATTTCTGCTCGCAGCGTTCTTCCGTAATTTTTTCGCCGTCAATCTCGGCAGAAAAAATAAACCGGCTTACATCGCTGAGCTTTTCGTTTACAAAATCAATATAATCCCCCAGTAACTGGTCAGAGTCGGGCGGATCGATTTCAACCGGTTGGTCGGAAGAAAATTTTACTTTCATGGTTATAAAACTCCCTTGTGGAAATAAACTCGTAAATACAGCCGGCAAACGGGGACCTGGCCCGGAAAGGTCAGTAAAAAACTACTGCAGAAGCTGCAGGGCCATCTGCGGCGTTTGCTGTGCCTGGCCAAGCACGGAAGTACCGGCCTGGGTCAGGATGTTGGCCCTTGTCTGGTTAACAGCTTCTTCGGCAACGTCAGCGTCACGAATCGCGCTCTCGGACGCCTCGGTATTCTCATACTGAATCTGGAGAAAATCGACGGCGCCCTCGAGCCGATTCTGAACGGCACCGATGTTGGCGCGAGTCTCCGAGATGTCGTTAATTGCCTCGGAAATCGTCTCAATTGCTGATTCCGCGCCTTCGCGTGATTGGAGTACGCCCTCCGCGTCATCGTTATCTTCCGGAGTGGCAAGTCCACGCACATCAAGTGAATCCGCAGTGGCCGTCCGGATATCATCCTCAGCGGTGACGGTAATAACCTCGTCACGATTAGCTCCCACATGGAAGCTTAACGAGCTTGGACCCTCACCTTCCTGGGCTGCACCGGATTCATCCACTGTGGTAAAGTCGTTCTTCAACAGTTGACGCTGGTTGAACTGAACCGTAGAAGCGGTGCGATCGATCTCGTCGACCAGCTGATCAATCTCAGTCTGGATCAGTGCACGATCGTCGTCAGTCAAGCTGTCATTGGCTGCTTGTACGGCCAGCTCACGCATCCGCTGCAAGTCGTCTCCAATAGACTCAAGACCACCCTCAGCGGTTTGCAGGACGGAAATACCGTCCTGGGCGTTGTCCTGGGCTTGACTCAAGCCGCGGCCCGCCATACTTAACTTCTCTGAAATAGCGAGTCCGGCGGCGTCGTCTGCGGCGGTATTAATCCTCAGCCCACTGGACAAACGCTCCTGTGCTCTGTCAAGATCAGCGGAACTTCTGTGCAGTTGACGTTGAGCGAACGTGGCCTGCACGTTGGTGTTGATTCGAAATAGACCTCCCATAATTAGAACACTCCCTCCTGGAATTTTAGAATCGAATCATCCTTGATTCGAAGTTGAACTATTGTACAGATGCTACACATGGGCCAGGCCCCCGTTCGCCGGCTGTATTCAAATGTCAAAGATCCCTGTAGTCTCGTAATAATCCTGTTCTTTATTATCGACTACGGAGGAAAAATCTTGAGTGGGAAAATTTGTGAGTTGGAAAGTTAGAAAGTGGGAAAGTGGGAAAGTTAGAAAGTGGAAAAGTGGGAAAGTGTAGTTGCGAAGAGCGAAGGGGCGATGGGGGAGCGTGAACATCGAGCCGGCGAACAGTCGAGCATGCGAGCAGGCGGAAGTTCGCGATGGGGCGAGGGGGCGATAGGGCGATGGGCGAAAGTCCGAAAATCAAGTTCAAGAGCATGAGCGAGATTATGAGCACTTAATGAATTTGAATTAGCCCTGATAATTCACGACAGCACAACTATCGTGAATTATCCGTCCGAAGGACACCCAGCCCCCCAGCTCTTTCCGAGTAAAGGGCTGGGGAGCTGGGTGGGTTAACCCCGCCCATTTGACGAATGGGCGGCCTATGCATAAGGTTCATGCATAGGCCGGGCTAAAAACTTTACAGATAGATTTCGAGTTGGTTGTCTGGAAAGGACGGACCAGTAGATATTTTTTCAGGAACAGGCTAACCAAAGAAAAAAGGAAAAAGTTAAACGCCCAGTATTTGAAGGACAGTGCGGGGTAGTTCCTGGGCCTGGGCAAGCAGCGAGGTGCCGGCCTGGACAAGAATCTGGGCCCGGGTCATATTCATCGTCTCCCGGGCGATATCAGCATCGCGGATGCGACTGTCAGCACGTTGTGTATTTTCCTCCTGGATCTTCAGGAAATCAACTGCACTTTCCAGGCGATTCTGCAGTGCGCCGACATTGGCTCGCTGACGGGAGACCTGGTTGATTGCCCGAGAAGCGACTTCAACCGCTGACTCCGCAGCCTCACGGGTGCTAACGCTCAAAGGATCTTCGTTAGCTCTTAAATCAAGCGAGCGGGTGGTAGTAGTTCCCAGTTCATCGGTGGTTACCTTGATAATTTCATTGCGGTTAGCGCCAATATGGAAGGCAAGTGAGGCGGTCCCGTCTTCCTGGGCCCGACCGCCAGCATCAACAGTTCCAAAATCATTTTTAAGCAGCTGACGCTGGTTAAACTGCACGGTAGAGGCCGTACGGTCTATCTCCTGGACAAGTTGATTTATTTCAGCCTGAATTAATTCACGATCGGAATCGGTAAGACTATCATTGGCCGCCTGTAAGCTGAGCTCACGAATTCGCTGAAGATCTTCGCTGACGGCCTCCATCCCCCCTTCAGCCGTCTGGAGGAGTGAAATTCCGTCCTGAGCGTTATCCTGGGCTTGATTCAAGCCCCGTTCGGCCATCCGCAGCTTCTCTGATATAGCAAGACCGGCGGCGTCGTCTGCCGCCCGGTTAATTCTGAAACCACTGGCCAGACGTTCCTGCGCCCGATCAAGACGGCGTGTATTACGGTAAAGTTGTCGTTCAATAAAGGTGGCCTGCGTATTTGTATTTATCCGAAATAACCCGCCCATTGTTGCTACAACTCCCTCCTGGAGATTTTTTCCAGGTCATCCTTGACCCGGGCGGCGATTTTATCTTGTTACGTCAAACAACAGTCCTATAAAAGCGTCGACGCGCTGCCGTATTTCGAGCAATTCATCCGGCGGGATAGCGCGAATTAACTCCTCGTTTTCCTGGCTGATCAGCCGAGCCTGGACCAGGTTGTCCTCGGGTAAGATGTTAAAATCAATCCCGTAAAAAGAGGCGTCGGCGGCGGCCTGGTCAAGCTCCTCAACTACATCAGCGACCGCTTCATCTTCCACGGTAACCGGAGCTTCGGCAGGCGAACGTTCAACAGCTTCTCCGGCAGACGAATCCGGCCGGTCTGTCTCTGCTTCCGCCGCAGTCTCGTCAGCGGTCAAGTTATTATTTTGGATCGAGCTGTTTTGAAACTCGGGTCCCTCGATTGCTCCGGTTCCATGACTCATTTTAACTCATTCCCATCCGCTGTGGCTTAAACCGCACCAGCAGTATTTCGAAAAAATAAAAGATAGCCGATAGGCGAGACAGCCCGGAACAAAAGTTAAAAAGTTAGCCGAGCAACTGCAGCGCCATCTGCGGCGACTGCTGTGCCTGAGCAAGCACGGAAGTACCGGCCTGGGTCAGGATATTAGCTCGGGTCTGGTTGACCGCTTCCGCGGCAACGTCAGCGTCACGAATCGCGCTTTCGGAAGCCTCGGTGTTCTCTCCCTGGATCTGCAGGAAGTCAACGGCTCCCTCAAGACGGTTCTGAACGGCACCAATGTTGGCGCGAGTTTCCGAAACCTCGTTAATCGCCTCGGAAATCGTTTGGATCGCCGACTCGGCTCCGTCACGAGTTTCTACGACGTCATTGTCAGCGATATTGCGTACATCAAGCGCATCTGCTGTTGCCGTCTGGATGTCCTGGCCTTCACCCATGACGACCGTAATTGTCTCATCACGGTTAGCGCCAACGTGGAAGGTGATTGAAGCATCACCTGTTTCATCCAAACCGCCAGACTCATCAATCTCACCAAACTGATTGGTAAGCAGTTGACGCTGGTTAAACTGAACCGTGGAAGCGGTTCGATCGATCTCGTCAACCAGTTGATCAATCTCAGTCTGGATCAGTTCACGGTCATCGTCAGTCAAGCTGTCGTTAGCTGCCTGAACAGCCAACTCACGCATCCGCTGCAGGTCGTCACCAATAGACTCAAGACCACCCTCAGCTGTCTGAAGCACGGATATACCGTCCTGAGAGTTAGCCTGCGCCTGGTCAAGACCACGACCGGCCATAGTAAGTTTCTCAGCAATGGCCAGTCCAGCGGCGTCGTCAGCGGCTGTATTAATGCGAAGACCACTCGACAGACGCTCCTGCGCCTGGTCAAGATCAGCAGAACTTCTGTGTAACTGTCGTTGTGCAAATGTAGCCTGAACGTTAGTGTTGATTCTAAACATACCACCCATCGGTAGAACACTCCCTCCTGGAGTTTGAGATCGAATCATCCATGATTCGAATTGTGCTAAGTTGTGCTAAAATTGTACTGATAGTCCTGTGCAGTCAAGCACAAATGATGTAAAACAACGTGGTAAAACACTCCGGTAGCGGCAGTTGCTCCCCACTAAAGCGGCGGAGGATACAACCACCATACCGGCGTCCAGGCTGTCTCAACCTATCGACTATATTTGAATGTCAAAGAGCTTTGATCCTGACGTCAAAGGACGCCGGACCGTTTACTCCGTAGAGAAAAAAAGAAAAAAGATCAATCCAGAGTTACAACAAATACTACTAACCAACTTTAACTCTCATGAGCCCCAAAAAAAGCGCGTATAGAACATGCTGCACAAAAAAAACCTACCCCTGTCTGCGCAGCAAAGCACTGCACACCAAGAATAGGCTAAATTTACGAGTGTAATATTATCAAACCTCCATGTGAAAAAATTATCCTTCAGCCAGCATCCTTGCTGACTTTTTCTTATTTCAATCTAATTATCGGACATTGATCGCCGTTTGTCAAATAATTTTTTTAATTTTCTTCTTTTTTCTCACCTTTTTGCTTCAAAAACTCGGCTACTGACCTGGTTTCCTCTCCGCTGGCGCGCGCCGCTTCGATGTTTTCCTTCTGTATTTCCTCATAAACCTCACGGCGGTGAATCGGTATCTCACGGGGGGCTTCGATTCCCAGTTTGACCTGGTCCCCATCCTGGCCAACAATCATTATCTCAATATCGTCACCAATCATAACACGTTCGTCAACTTTCCGGGTGAGCACCAGCATTATTCGCTCCCGCCTTTCGCCACCAGTTCCTGGCGGCCGGACGCTTCCAGTTCGTCCAGAACCCGGTGGCGTACCGTATATTCATCAACCTGGTTAATCACCTGCTTGGCCAGGAAATTTTCCTGGTTGACAATCAACGGTCCTCGAAAATTAATTGTCATCTCATCAGGGTTTTCCGGCACAACGACAATCGAATAAAGCATCAAATCGTCGACCGAATCGGCTTCTATCTGGTTCAGGTCCTCCGGTAATACCGACAGTTCATAATCCGGTCTTATGAGGTTTGGGGGGACTACAACGAAAGCCAGGTCGGGATCGTTAATTGCCTGCAACCATTCAAACGGTTGCTCACTCTCCCGCCCTATAATCACATATTCTTCCTTGTCCTCAAATCCAAACAATCCTCCCTTAACCGTGACTATTTTATCCCTGTCAATCTCGATTTCGCCGTAGGGCTTCGACTGAATTTTCACGATTGAATCAAACCCTTTCCTCGTATATCTGTTAAGTCGTCATTATAAGTGTATACAAAATGCTAATAAAATGCAACTCTCAACCTTCCAGCGGCAGAACCTATCGAACCCCCGTCATCGCAGGTAGGTTTTGTTCCAACGACCCGGCATTGTCGCGCTTGCTCCGAAAATCGATCTTGAGGTTTTGTCAGTCTGCAATTCAGACAAAATTAGCGAGACTTAAATTCATAATATTTGAGGACATTCTCAGTGAGGCCTCCTGGACCGTGCGGCGCCGTTCATGGTCTGATATTACTTCGGCCAGGTCAGCGTCCTCAAGCTGGGATATAAGCTCCTGCGTGTGTAATTTTCGGTCTTCAACCCGGTTTTCAGCCGAGTCCAACCTGTTTATTCGGGCCCCACCTATACTCCGGTGAACGAGCACATTCTCTATCCCCAGTTGAATGTTCTCGATCGACTGTTGGAAACCTTCCGCCTCATTTTCAACGTCAGCCGGTGGTTCCCCCTGGAGAGTATTTCGAAAATCAATCAAAGTGTCAAAAATTGATTTCCCCTCCCGGAAAGCACCGTCGTGATATTCGACAGGATAGTTTTGTCTCTCCCGGGGGGCCGGTGGCTCGCCGTTCTGACCGATTATCCCAAGATCGTTCAGCAACCCCTGCTCGCCGTCACCGTTGTCTGGATTACGGTCAAAATCTCGCAAATATATTTCATGCGGGGTTCGGGATTTTAGCTTGAACTGGACGTCATGGTTGTCCGCATCAAGATTTTGAACATTAGCCGGGGAGTGTTCAATCCCGGCTGAATCTATGAACTGCACGTCACCGTCTTCATCAACGTCGTCATTAAGTGAGATAATAACCTCATCCGCAGCTTCATCAATTTCCAGACCTGTAATTTCCAGGGTTTGCGTGTCGTCCTCATCCTTAATTCTAATTCTATCCCCTACCTCAGCATCCACCGGCAGATCATCCTGGTCAATAGTTATTTCGTTACCATCAAAGTCTACCACGTCATTTTCGTCAACTCCGCGCACTTCTTCAAACATTGACTCAACTGTGATTCCCATGTCGTTAATACGTTCTGCAACATCGATAATAGTATCTTTGCTTGTATCGTAGTAAACTTGCCTGTCGTTGATCTGAAAGTAACCATCGCCCTTGGGAATATTGTCGTGCTCCGTCAGGGGGTCGTCAGTAAAATCGAAGTCCGCGCCGGGATCTGGATCAAAAGCTACCGTGTCAAAATCCCCGCGGGCGCTGTCATTAGTCGCCTGGAATATTTCACTACCAATTAAATTGGAGGGCATCTCTTCTCCGTCGCCAATTTGCTTGTTAGTATGGTTGAAATCACCGTTAAAATTAACTTCCTGTATTTGATCCTCACCATCCCTTTCAACGGTAAAAAGACGATCAAGATCTTCGGTTTCAGTGCCACCAAACAGGAACTGGCCGGCCAGTTGATTGTTGGCAATGTCTACCAGTTCTTCCACCCGCTCGTCCACTTCGGCGCTGATCAGCTCCCTGTCTTTTTCGCTCAACGAGTCGTTAGCTGCCTGGACAGATAGTCCGCGCACTCTCTGAAGTAAGTTGGTTACTTCACTAAGGGAGGCCTCTGCAGTCTCCAGTTCATTGCGGGCTGAGGTAATGTTATCCCTGTATTGGTCGATTCTTCCCCGCTCGTTGTGATGTTCGAACAGCCGTACCATGTCGGGGGGACTATCCGACGGCCGCGAGATCTGCTTCCCGGTGGATATTCTTTCCATAGTCTCCTGCAGATCAGCGGTATTCGACATTAAATTACGCTTTGGTTGCTCAAATTGCGTGATGAACGAGACTCGACTCATTTAATCCACCTCCCTTCTATGGCTGATCATATTAATCGCATGATCTCGTTAGACATATCGCGCACTGCTCCAATCACCCGGCTGGCCGCCTGGAAACCCTGTTGTTCACGGATTAACTTACTCATTTCCTCATCCAGACTAACCCCGGAGACGCTCTGTATTTGGTCTTCAAGCTGAAACACTAATTGCTCGGAGGCACGCTCCTCGCGACGCACAAGCGAGGAGTCGCTGCCAATCTCGGCGGCCATTTCGCTCAGGTGGTCGTCCATTGATTTCTCTCCCCGGGCCATTATATTTTGACCGTGAAGATTGGACAGTTCGTTCATTATTGAACCGTCCCCCTCACCTTTCATCGTATCGGCAATTCCCGTGTTATCAATATCGTCGCCTCCGGAAGCAGCAATCAGGTCTGGATTGGCGTCTATCAGACTGTCCACTTCAAGAGCCGCCGCCTGGTCGGCCAGCGGCGGTCGCTGTGACTGCCCGGTGATCGCATATTCATTGCTGCGGGCGTCATGATACATTCTATTCATTCCCAAGCCGGCCAGCAGATTGCGGGTCTCGTGCTTGTTTTTGTGACTTCTTACGGTCCAGCCCTCGTCTTCATCAAAATCATCACTGTCAAAATCACTTTCATCGACGAATATAATTCCTTCATCATCCTCATCGCCGTCATAAACTTTTTCAACCGTGGTTTCTACGACATTTGTTCCGTCCTCGTTTGCTAATATTAATGTATCCCCCTGGTTATAATTACTCGTCTCCTCCCCGTCAATGCTAATTCCCGTCCAATCCTGTGGGTCACCAGCGTCGTCCTCAGGCCAGTCTCCAATAGGCAATGGGTCATCATCATAAACATCTTCAACAATATCGCTGGAAGTATCGTTAACCCGAAACTCGTCCTGTTGATTGTTTATATGAACGACAGCATCGCCGTCGTCATAATCATTTTCTAGGCTATCAACAGTAATTATTCCTTCCTCACGATTCACATGAATCACACGGGCTTCTTCCGCATCATCATCATCTGAAATACGAACGGTATCTCCCCTATTCACGTCATAGACGTTCTCGATGTGCAGTTCCCTTTCATTCCCGGCTTCCACATCCTCTTCAAGCTCTTCCGCATGAGCCGTGAATAAGCGTAGCTCGTTTTCGCGGGTTATCGAAGCAACCACGTCCGAGTCTGCCTGCTCACTGGCCTCGTTGATTCTCTCAACCAAATCTTCCAGTGAATCCTCTTCCGCATCGTAATTTATAGTGAAGTCATCAAACCTTTGCGAGTTAAATTCCAGCGTTCCGTTTTCATATTCAACATCGTCGAAAAACTCAAGTTCAGACAGCTCCTCAGCGGGGTCAGCAACATTTCTTGTTCCCTGCTGATTAAAACCGCCAACTGACAGAATATTTGTTTTATCAAGCAAGAGCCCATTGTCCCGCATTTCGTCAATCCGGTAATCATTACTCTGAGCCCCTGTAATCACCAGCCGTTCGTCAGCGCTCCAGTAGGCCTGTGCGTGGTTGGGCGACTCATTAATGCGGTCAATTATGTCGTCCAGCGAATCCTCTTTCATGTTGTAATTAATTGAATGGCCGTTAATTAAAAGCGTTCCGTCCGGGTTATCTGATATCCCGCTGTCACCGTCAAAATTACGGGGCATTTCTCGGGCGTCATCGGACTCTCCGTCAATAAACAGAAGCTCGTCCGGTGCATCGACGTGACCGGCCTTACGTTCCGGATAATCACCACCAACGTCTCCCAGACCTTCAAACCTGAACATCCCCTCATCAGCGGTCGGAAGCTCCGACCAGAAGTTGTTGCGGCTCTGCTCCTGCATACCAAAACCGCTCCGGTGGATGTCGTTGAAACGGTCAACCAGCCGTACAGTCAGGTCATTAAGATCGTCAATAATGTCTGGAATGCCTTCCCCCCGCATATCCATAAGTGCTTTCAGCTTACCATTTTGCGGTGTGACAACACTTTCCAAATGATCATCATAAACAATTTTGCGCGGTTCTCCGGGGCCGGGCTGCCGAAAGTCAAGTTCATGGGACTCACTGCCCTGCACAAGGGTGAAACCTGCAACGTTCACGCGAAATTGTTCCGATGTTTCCTGAACTGTAACGTCTATATATTCGGAAAGCTCACGGGTCAATTCGGTTCGTTGGTCAAGTAAATCGTTCGGGTTTGTCCCGCGGGCCTCAGAGGCATTAATCTCTCTGTTAAGCGAAGCAATATTCTCAGCGATATTATTCATTTCATCAAGTGCTGACTCAATTTGTACATTAATGCTGTTTTCTCCTTCACCACCTCCAATATCGTTCAAGGTGCCGTAGAACCTTCTGATACCACTGGCGAAAGTTTCGGCCTGGCCGATAACCGTACGCCGGCTGCCCCGATTTTCCGGTTCGTTGGCCAATTCCTGCATGGCGGCGTTTAATTCTCCCAGCGTACCGCGCAGCCCCTCTTCCGAGGGCTCGTTCAGAGAGGTCTCTATGTCGTCGTAAAGAGTGGTTAACTGACTGAAGCGATTTAAATTTGAGGTGGATTGTCGCATCCGCGTATCAAGCATGTGATCGCGAGCCCGGGTAATTTCAGCGACGTGAACACCGGTTCCAATGGTGAGCCCACCAATAACCTGGGGACGGTTGGTCTGTAGTTCAGCCCGCTGACGAGAATAACTCTTATTACCCGCATTGGCGATATTGTGGGCGGTGGTGTCCAGAGAACGCCGGGCCGCTAAAAGCCCCGAAAGGGCGTTGTCCATCGCCTGAAAACCAGCCATCGGTCTTACACCGCCTCGTCAAAAACCATTGATTGCTTGTTCTCCTGGTCGCTCTTCTGTCCGCTCTCATCGTAAGTTTGTTCCTCTTCCCCGCCGTTCAAAACCTCGAAAACAGTTTCAAAAACATTATCTATGTCCCGCATTCTATTGCGTAAAGCCTCAGAAATTCGTTCAGTTTTAATCTGTATATCGCGGTTATTCCGCCGCAGTTGTTCGGCCAGCGACTGCAACCTATTACCCAGTTCGGAGCCCACTACCGGCAGTAAATCTTCAACTGTCGTTACTTCCTCGCCGGCTATTTCAACCCACAGGTTGCGCCGTTCTTCGTGTAACCCCCTGATTTCTCCGACCAGCTCACTGCCTTCTTCGTTTATTTTGGCGAGCTTCTCTATCTCGCGCTCCAGTATCGCCTCCAGCTTACGTTCCAGCAGCGAGAGCAGTGTCTCGTGTTTTTGATTAAGTTCTTCCAAATTATTTACCAGTTCAGTTTCTTTACTCAAGGTAAATTCCTCCCGGTAATAATAGTGGTTTTCATAGTTAATTTTCGGCGGTTATTAAAGAAAGCTAAAGCAAAAAGGGAGGAATGTTAGCCGGACAAAAAGACTATGCTGAGACGGGGTCAGCCAAGACCGGGCGGAAGCGAACGTGCGAGGACTAATCCGGCAACTCTTTCAACGCCACTTTTAAGCAGCTCAGCGGCGGCACACTTTAGAGTGGCGCCCGTCGTATAGATATCGTCCACTAACAGGATTGAACTGTCTACCACTCTATTTTTTTGTTGCTCCGATATGCGAAAACAACCGGCCAGATTAGCCAGGCGCTCGCTAAATTTCAACTCCGACTGAGCCGCGGTGGCATGACTCTTTTCCAGGGCTTTCAGGGAAGGCAGCTCGAAACGATGGGAGAGCTGTTCAGCGAGCTGGCCAGCCTGATTAAAGCCCCGCTGACGGCGTTTTCGGAAGTAAAGGGGCAGAGGAACCAGGTAATCCCATTTTTCTGGAACAAACTTCCCCTCTAACTGCCGGGCCATACGTTTACCCAGCCAGCTTCCCCAGTGCTCAAACGAGTTAAATTTCCAATCGTGGATAATAGTTCGCAGTTCATCACTATAAGCATAGGTAGCGATTACAAACTCAAATTTTACAACCGAGAGGCGACAGTCTCCGCAGAGAGGGATCTCCGGCGGGATTGTTTTATCAGTTGAAAACCCGGTTGTAGCTTCAACCGAGCGACGGATCGGGCGAGCCCCCAGGGGCACGGCACAAAGCCTGCAAAGCGGTGGGTTTAAAAGGGGGAGTTTTTGTTCGTGCTCATGGCATATAGGCAGAGGAGTGAATTTTTTTGAACCGGCGGGTTTACCACAAAATAGGCATTTGACAGGTAAAATTAAGTCCAGCAAGCCACGCAAAAATTTACGTAAGTAACTAATCTCCCAAGGACTCCAGCGAAATATATTCCTCAAGCAAATTGCCCGCCCGATCTCTCACTTTTACAAGCAGCTCACTTCTCCCGGTATCAGCAAGCGCACGTGTGTCCACGACGAGACTGGTCTCACTTTCGTGGTAGTAGGCGCTTAGTTCCTGACCATGATACAGCACTTTTTGATCTTCGTCGTGATAACCGGAAGGGGTTTCTGAAAGCCTAATTATCAACTTCTCTTCCCCTCCCCTGAAATCAATCTCTTCTATTTCAGGCGGTTCTCGATCGCGAAGCAGGGCAACAGTAGGGAGGGTCGAGAGATTGGCTTCACGCTCCCACTTTGGCCCGCGCTCATAGCTTTCAAATGTTATGATTTCCCAGCGTTCAGCCGTGTCGTTCCAACGGTATAGCCCTACCTGGCGGGGACGATCAACGGTATCGGGGACAAAAGCGTAGAGGTAAAATTCGCCGCTGGTTTGAACGTGTTCAGGAAAAATTTTATATGCAGTGCTCACCGGTTCCAATCCTTCTCTAACTTTATCCAGAAGCTCAGGGCGCTCTTCAAAAAATACAAGCGCACTCTGATTTAATCCGCGTCCGTCTGAAAACAATGTGAAAGTACCCTCCGGACTGGCTACAGCCCCGGGTCGGTTACGACGCAAAGTCTGAATAAAAACAGAATCGGAGGCAGAACTATTCTGTCCTTCCGTGCCCTCCACTGAAGCTTTCAGAGATACCCATCCCTGTTCGTCATAATCCGGTGCCCACCAACCTACAAAGCGACCGGGTGATTTATGAATTAAATCAAGTGATTTAGTTCGCCCATTGGACTGTAGTTGTAACTTTGGCCAGCCCTGCCAGCCTCCCTGAAGTTTAACCAGTATTTCAATTCGATTGACCAGATTCTTTACTTTCAGGTCAAGCTCTGTTGTCTCCCCCTCAACACCTTTCAACGGGGGGGAATATTGCTTTTGTATCCTTTGATGAGCGTTCATAGTTGTCGTTCTAAATTTACCATCGCCCGAACCAGCAGCCGCCATTCCACTATCTCGCAGATATCCCCAGTCCTTCGGTCGCGGCGGTAGCTTGGTTTCATAGGGAATATCCACCGCTGCTTTTTCTCCGGTACGAGTCCGCGTTTCAATCTGTATTTCTCCGCTGTTTCCGGCTTCAAAAAAACCGAGATATCTATTTCCGTCAGCAGTTTGATCCACTTCAGTCAGCTTCAGATAATATTTAGTTGGACCGATATTTGAACTATTTTTTAAATAATTTATAGCCGCCCCCTCGGAAGCCTCTTCGGGTGATAATTTATTGTAGGTCCGATTGCCAACCAGCACACCATCAACAAAAAGTTCAGTTCGATAAGGTAACGTGCGATTCGCAGTCCCCGGGTGCAGATTATAGAGTTTTACTGCAATAGCAATACGACCCCAGATCGCCAGTGGCTCCTCGCGCGGCAGAGAGATACGCTTAGCCCTCCCCTGGCCTTCAACCCAGCTTGAACCATCGAGAGGAATCAGGATAACTTCCTCTAACCGGGGCAGAGGATTGTACGGCAGCGGTGGGTCAAAATATCCAACCGGGTTAACAAACTCCCCCTGGGCATCTTTTAAACTAAAGTGCAGATGAACCGGCCCGCGACCGGTGTCACCGGCTTTGCCTAACACCTGGCCACGATCAAGCTCTATTGCTTTGTCGGGTAGTATGTGAATCCGCGGCAGGATATCTTCCTGCAACTCAGCCTTTATTTCGGGAGCAATCTCGGCCAGGTGAGAATAGGAGCTTTGATAGCCCGATTCGTGCTCAATCACAACTGTTTTGCCGTAACGAACCGGATCAAAAAAGACCTCCACAACTCGACCGGTTTCAACAGCTTTAACCTGCCGGCCGGACTGATGAAAAGTTGAAAAATCTATTCCATTGTGTAGGCCGCACCCCCGAATTTCAGCAAAAGAACCGGAAATTTGAGTCGGTTCGTCCAGCGGCCAGCGAAAGGACTCCCCGTAAAGGGGTGAGACAAATAATAAGCCGCACAAAATCAAAACTATCGTTAGTGAGACCGAGGGCAGATCCGACCGAGGAGAGATGGTGTCTCGGACAATTAGAGGCAAATATTTATGACAGCTCGCCCGGACCGCGAGATACAACCGGCTGAAAGATAACAAACTCGTGAAGAACATTTACTCGTCGAACAGACTCCTCTCCTCCGGACCGCCGTCAACGCCCTCTTCAACCTCGGCTCCGAGGTGTTCACGAGCCCGGCGAGTTGCAACTCGCCCCCGGGTAGTTCGCTTGAGATAACCGGATTGAATTAAGAAAGGTTCGTGCAACTCCTCAATTGTGCCTGCCTCTTCTCCAACCGCCGTAGAAAGAGTCTTTATCCCCACCGGTCCGCCATCAAAGTGATGAATAATTGTGGCAAGGATCTCCCGGTCCATTCTTTTCAACCCCTGCTGATCGACGGCCAACCGTTCCAGTGCGTGCTGGGCAATGTCATTGTCAATCACACCGTCTCCTTCTACTTCGGCAAAATCCCGAACCCGACGCAACAGACGGTTGGCTATCCGGGGCGTTCCCCGAGAACGGCGCGCAATCTCGTTAACTCCGTCTGCTTCGATCTCGATATCTAAAATTTTTGACGAGCGCCTGATAATCCGACGCATTTCCTTCTCTTCGTAAAATCTAAGACGGGTATGAACGCCAAAACGGGAGCGGAGAGGCTCAGTCAACAGTCCCGCCCGGGTTGTGGCACCAACAAGGGTAAAGTCATTTAGATCAAGACTTACCGCCCGAGCCGAGGGTCCCTCTCCAATCGTAATATCAATCTTTTTATCTTCCATCGCCGGATAAAGAAACTCTTCAACCACGTGTGGCAGGCGGTGAATTTCATCAATAAAAAGCACACTTCTTGATTCAATATTGGTCAACACGGCAGCCAAATCACCCGGTTGTTCAAGCGTGGGACCGGCTGTCGATTTTATCGGCACCTCGAGTTCGTTGGCAATAATGTGAGCAAGTGTAGTTTTACCCAGGCCGGGCGGACCATGTAGAAGCACGTGATCCAGCGCTTCTCCACGTTGTCTCGTCGCCTCTATAAACACCCGCAGGTTGTCTTTTTCCGTCTGTTGGCCGATAAATTCCTCAAGTTCGCCGGGACGCAGGGTCTCCTCCACCCGGGCCTCCTCCGGACTGGCCACGTCCCGGGTAAGCGGTTCTTCTGGACTGCGTGCTTCGTTTATATTAGCGCTTTCAAAATCACTCATCCTTTTCCTCCCTAACCTGAATCACTCACAGCCGTATGACTGGCGTGAATAATCCTTACCAGACTATTTTGACATACTACTGTTGATAACGATTATCGACTGTCTTCCGGTTTGAATGAAATGAAACTTTAAGAAGCCGTCTCCGTCCTCTGGAGAGCTGCGCTTATTAACTCTTCAAGCGTCTCGTAGTCATCTTCTCCCAGCGCTTCCTTGACCACCCTGGTCGCTTCTTTTTGCGGAAATCCAAGTCCTAATAGAGCTTCCACTGCTTCCTCACTCATCTTTTGTGTCCCGCTGTCCTCGGCAACAGGCTGCGAGGGCAGCTTCTCGGCCAGCTCAACAATTAAACGCTGCGCCGTCTTTTTACCGACCCCTTTTATAGTTTTCAACGTGTCCAGATCCTGCTCGTGGATTGCCTGCCGGAAACGATCGGCTCCCAGGTCAGAGAGCACCGACAGCGCCATGCTCGGTCCAACTCCCGATAACTGCTGCAACTGTCGGAAAAAATCCCGGTTTGCCCGTTTAATAAAACCATACAGCTTCTGCTGGTCCTCGCGCACATAGAGGTGAGTGTATAACTTGATTGACTCACCGGCGGCCGGAAAACGGGCCCGTTCTCCGTCGGCAATAAATAACTCATAGCCGACTCCGCCTTTAGTTTCTACTATAGCCCGGTCCTTACCTTTTTCTATTAACTCGCCACAAACGTATGAATACATG
>CAZMIT010000031.1:0-16630 GCA_964566495.1 uncultured bacterium
TTGACCAGTATGAACGGGGCAATAACGTCTGTCTGGTTATTGACGAAGCACAGAACTTGGACTATGACGTGCTGGAAAACCTGCGGCTTTTGTCCAACTTTGAGACAGACAAGGAAAAGCTCTTCCAGATTGTGCTGGTTGGTCAACCAGAACTTAATAGCCTGCTGGGAGAAAAAGAGTTGCGCCAGTTAAAACAACGGATTGCGGTGCGCAGTCACCTGTCTAACCTCGACAGGAAAGAAACCCGGGAGTATGTGCTGCACCGATTGGAGGTAGCCCAACCGGAAAAGCCGGTAAAAATAAGCCGGGACGTGTTCGACGAACTCTACCGGGTGACACGTGGTAATCCGAGGCTGATAAACTTAATTTGTGATCGCGCCCTGATGGCCGCTTATGTGGAGGAGACACAGCTGATCAGCAAGCAGCACCTTGTGACAGCGGCCGAAGAGCTGTTAGAGGAGGAAAACGATTATGAAAACGGTTACCTGGCCAGCTCACGAGCAATACGACGGCTCCGCGCGCTTATAAATTCCTCCTGCTTGAACGACAAGCTAAAAAACCCCGGCTGGCTGTTGAGAGCAGCTGCAGCAGTCCTGGCTGTCTTACTGCTGGGCGGAGGCCTGGGTTGGGTAATAAACCATGTGCAAACAACTCTATCACCTGATTCACCTGTTATCAGTCCGGGAGAAGTAGGGGAGGAAGTGGTTTCAAAAACAGAGACAGAGAAGGAAGAGATACTCGAAGAACCGCTGCCAAATCCGCTGAGGGTAAGACCGGTAGCCGCGGAGCAACTGCCAGAGGACCGGGGGAAATTTTTAAGTTTGAGCAGACTGGTAAGTTTCTACTACGCCCAAACAAACAATGAACAAAATATAGACATAGAGAGTTATGATTATAAGGCAGAAGCAGATATAACGAAATATTTACCTGATATATTGCCATCTAAACCAACTGAGTTAAAGTTAAGTATTGATTACTTATCGGAAGTTAAAATGCCAATTTTGGGATTGTGGGGGAAAGAAGAAAGTCGTTACGTCCTTGTAACTCCGGAGCTTAATGATCAAATCTGGGACCCGGTTGGCGGCTGGACTGATCTAAACGGCGAGACAGCTGCAAGAAAATGGCAGGAAAAAATTATTGTTTTCCCTGAAGAGATGACTATTGATCCAGCTACAACTTACAGAATCTGGATGGAAAACGAGGAAATTCCGAAGATCCAGGGACTGTTGAATATGGCGGGCGATTACGACTTGCCCGGAACTGAATTTTTCGGCCCACAGACCGAGAGTTCTGTTGAAGATTTTCAGGAAAAGATGGGCTTAGAACCAGACGGTGAGGTTGGCCAAGAGACCCTGGCGCTACTATTAAGTGAATCGGGACGCGGAGAACCGATCTGGACAGAAGCAGAAATTGATTCATTTATAAGGAGGTTAAGCGACAGGGATGTCACTAATTAAAGAAGCGCTGGACCGCAGCGAAGAGAGACGCAACGGCACACGCCAACTGCCAGGGGCTGCCGACAGTGAAGACTACCAGCTGGAATTCAATGAGGGGAAAGGGTCCGAAAACTCGTGGTCGATACTGGCGGTTCTGATAGTAATCCTGGCAGCAGCGCTGGGCGGCCAGTTAGTGGTTTTGTTGACCTTTTTATGGTCATAGGTCGATAGATAGATGGATTCCGGCTCGAGGGCCGGAGGGCTCGAAATGGCGAGCGGGTGTCTATATTATGTAAAATTGGGAATCGGCAACTATTCCCAATTTTACATAATATAACTTATCGGAAGTAACGCCAAATAAGCCTGCTTCACTACCCCGTCACCACTCTCTCTCCAAATACGCTTCAATCCTCTCTTAATTTAAGCAGTTGGTCGATGAAGTCTACTTTTTTTAAATTACTCTCCAGCCAGTTCATATCCGTTTCTTCGGGCCGCTTCTTTTTCTTTGACCTGACGCTGCATCGTAACTGATGGTAAAAATATATTATTAACTGCGACTGCCAATCAATAATATCCTCGTCCGGAAACTCACCGGCCAGAAACATATAATTTTTTTCGATCAGATCAATCGCAACCGACGGCGGAAAATATCTGAGCATTTTGTACCAGTCTCGGAAAATATAGGAAATTTGAGCATCTTCCCAATCAATAAAATAAAGGACGGAATTTTCCTCATCCACCAGGAAATTAGAAGTATGGACGTCGCCGTGAATTAGACCAACCAGTAACTTCTTGTCGCTGTTAAAAATTGTCACCAACTGCTCGGCCATTTGCCGTGGACCAATCCAGTTGGGCTGCCAGGTTATTTTTTTAAAAAGCTTCAGAATATCAATCAGTTCGGGAGGTTTTAGCTCCTCTGAGTCCTTCCCCGAAACAAAACCCGAAAGGGCTGAACTAAGTGATCTAACCTCAACTCCCCAGGTTCTTTGCAAGCGGGTATAGGCGGGTAAAAACTGACTGCGCAAGAGATGTGTGTCACGCTTCAGGTCAAAAGTGCGAAAATTAATTACTGGTTCAGCGTAGAAGGGAGGCTCGTGGTCCAGCTTTGCCTGGTAGAGGTTTGGAGTTATCAACTCGGGAGCAATCTCCTCAAAAATCAGCCTTACTTCCACTTCTCTATGTAGAAGTTGACGGGCTCTTTTTCCCTTCAGCCCCACCTTAACCGATGCTAGTCGCGGTTCAAAATAAAAGAGACGGGCGAACTGGCGCCCCCGGCGATAAGGACCAACAAAGACCAGTGGCGCCCGCAGCTTATAACTATCGATCAATTTATTTTCATAATCGGGTATCCCGCCGCTTTCGTGATGGAGCTGACGTATTATCCCGTCTATCTCAGTTAGTTCTTCAGTTCCCCCCTTTTCTTCTCGATCATTGGCAAGCCAGTCCAGGTAATCAGCCGGAACTATCCATTTGCCAAAACTATGAAAAGCTCGTTCGCTAGACTCCGGCAGAGAAAACCCCAGGGATTGCTCGACCCGACTCAGCTTATCAATTATTTTAGTCAGTTCTTCCGGCGCCATACCGGTTAAAGTTGGTTTATGTTTTTTAATGGTGGACCCTCCGATCTAAGGTCATAATCATCTCCAGTAATAAAAGACTTCTTCATCCCGGGCAAGCGCTCCGGCCTCCAGGTTGAATTTGACGTCATTCCGGCACCCAAGCCGGAAGCCATCTTGAAATTTAAACGGTTATCGTTCAAGACAACCCCCCCTTTCTTTTTCCCCCTTGAAGGGGGAAAGACAAAGGGGGGTGAAAAAATGGATTGCGGATCAAGTCCGCAATGACGATCTTTTGTTCAAAACCATCCCCCCTTTCCTTTTCTCGCCCTTAAGGGGGGGGATATGCGTTGAAAGGTTCTGCGATTGAGACTGTTGCTCTTGTGCAGATTAGCGTATATTATTTAATTGCTGAATCAAGGTAACTATTCATCTATCCCCTCTCCCCTGGGGGGAGAGAGCCAGCCTTTTTTTCCCCCGTCAAGGGGGGAAAAATAAGGTGATTAGTTCTGAATCAAGCTTTTTAACCTTAAACGCGCATTAATTAAATCAGTGGAGGAAGATTTTTTGAAGAGAAATTGCCTGCTTTTTCTGGTTGATTCGCTCCGTTTTGATGTGCTCCCCGACTCCGAACAGGAGCAGGGTTTGCTGGCCAAGCATGACCTGTTGAATAAATTAGAGCTAAAAAACCTGCAAAAATTAGTTGAAAAGGGCTCAATTATTCCTCGGTTGCACACGCCTTACACGGCGACACCTCCCGCCATAGCAAGTCTGCTTACAGGCAAATATCCTCGCGAACATGGTCTTTACGGGTTCCAGTGCGAAATTTTTGAGGAGACAAAAACTCTCGCCGACTTCTTTAAAGAATCCGGATATATGACAATTATCTTTAACGGCATAAAATTACTTAGACACAACGGTTTAGGCGATAGATTTGACCTCTATCTTGAAGGACCGGTTGAGTGCTTAATTAACGAGATTAAACGTCGCAATCGGGAGGACACCCCGGTTTTCGTTTATTATCACACGATGGACGTCCACCACCCTTACCTGCTCTCTCATTATCCACCAAACCGCAGCTATCATGACCGGGCTATTGAGAAGGCGACGGAATTAGCCGAACTACTCGGTTTTGACTACAATTTCAAACGAAGCGACGCGTTGGAGAGAGCACGAGGGGAAGACTATCCCTTCCAAGCGAGCGGTGACCAGTTGCTCTGGCAGTTCTTAAAAACCGCCTACCACATCCACATCAAACGAGATCAAAAAATTTCCAAACCAATTGAATACATGGCTCGCTGGTATGTGGAAGGCGTCAATCATTTCGACGCCCACTCCCTGGCGCCCCTGGTTAATTTTCTACTTGAGGATGAAGACGGGCAAAACACGAATTTTTTGCTCACTGCCGACCACGGCGAGACAATCAGAAAAAGCTCCGAGCTGCTTGGTTTTGAACACTCCGGTCCACCAGACCAGGATCTTATCCGTATACCCGGACTTTTATATGCGTCCGGCAAAGAGCCGACACCTGATGAGATAAGTTGCAGCTCGTTAGTCGACCTCCCCCCTACTCTGCTGGAATTGCATAAACTGGTCAACGACAAAGAGAATTTTTCGGGGGTTAGTCTTTTAAGAGCCGTCCCTCAAGAAAGAACTCTTTACAGCGAATACAGCGACGACAGAAAAAACAGGGGGGCAGATTTTCCTCGTCCGGCTTTTATAAACTGGGAGACGATCTTAACTTCTGATGGGTATAAATTTACCCGGGCGGGTCTACCACTAAGAGAAAAAGATTACGAGTTACCGGTCGAGAAATTTGTGGAAACGGTTTTCATCAAGCGTTTACTTGTTGAACCGGAAGAGACGGTAATTAACAAATATGCAGACGAACTTAGATCTAATGATAGCCGTCAACAGCGGGAAAAATTTGCTTTAAAAGTCGATGAACAGCGCAGTTTTTGCTCTCCAACACTAACACGTTGGCGGAAAGATCATTTAGGAAAGGACAACTTGCTACAGGCAAATCCGTCCGATGCGCGTTATCAGAAAATGGCGGACGAGTTAGAAAGAAAACTTAACCAGAGATTCCCTGAACCGGAAGAAGTAGAAGAGCAGCGATCAAAAGAAGATAAAAAATTAAGTACTGACGAAAGTGAGGAGTTGAAAGAAGCGTTAACTGATCTTGGTTACCTGTAGTAGTCTTCAGGGTTCGGGTAAATAATCGAGAGGATTGACCGGATTACCCGAGCGGCGGATCTCGAAATGGAGGTGAGGCCCGGTGGTGTAGCCGGTGCTTCCAACTCGACCTATCGGCTGTCCCTGTTCAACGAACTGATTCGGTCGAACAAGATGTTCAGAAAGGTGAGCGTAAAGGGACTTGTAACGATTTGAGTGGATAATGGTGACAACATTACCATAGCCGGGTATTACACCGACAAAATTGACGCGCCCCTCCCTGGCCGCGTAAGCCTTTTTTCCGTGAGCAGCAGCTATATCTATGCCAGTATGAAAAATTTCTCGGTTCTTAACGGGATGAATTCGGTCGCCAAAACCAGAAGTGATCCTTGGGTTTTCTCTGGGCAACGGCCAGATATAGTCGCTATTATTTCCGTGATCAAAGCGTAAAGTAAAGCGGTTAAGGGGCTCGGCGCCAGGAATAAACAACTCTTGACCAACGCTGAGTCGACTGGCATCCTCCAGCTGATTAAACTCAAGTATCTCCTGCGGACTTACGCCGTAAGCGAGGTAAATATCCGAGAGCGTCTGGCCACGATTTAATTCCGTTACTACTCCATCGCGATTTGGTATTCTTAACTCGACCCCAACCGGCAGTGAATTATAGCGACGCAGAAGGTCATAGTTAGCCGAGACGATAGTATACTGGCGGCGACCGTAAAAATTAGAGATCGCCCAGAGACTTTCTCCGGGTTCCACCTCGTGGGTTATATATTCCAGAACCTCGTGCTGTTCAAAAGGATCGATATAGTCGGTTGAAGGAGTGATAAATCCGTTCAATCCGTTGATACGACCCGAGCTACCCGTTTCCTGTTTTTGGGGAGCTTTAGTATCAGTTGGAGATAATGCTTCTTCGGGGCCTGCAATCATGAGGTCACGACCGACTTTATGTTCAAATTGTCTGTCCTGGGCGCCTGTCTGACCAAAATATCCAAGGGAAAAGTAAAGCAATAAGCCAAGCGCCACCAGACTACCTGCAATTTTCAAGATATTGCTGTTAAAATTTCGAGGACGTTTATATTTTTTCTTGTTCAAAAGTACGTTTGACTCCTTTAAGCGGGGGTTAAAGCTTCTAATTTATCTTCGTCAATATTCGGAGAGGAGTTTAAGAGATGTTGAAAGTTGTCCTTTACTTACTACCGATATCGGGGATGATGCTGTTGCGAGAGTTATCGGAACTCTCCCGTGTTAAGATCAGCGGAGCCTTCCTTCCCGAAAAATTCCCTGATGAAACCGCTGATCAGCGCAATTTCCTGGAAGAAGCCAAAATTCCCTACACTATACCAACTAAACTGGACAAGCCCAGGGTTAAAAATTGGTTGCAGGAGAGAAAGCCGGACATAGCCTTATCCGTGGGATACGACAAACTGCTGCCGAAATCCCTGATCGAAATTCCGCCGCTCGGGACAGTTAACATGCACCCGGCGCTGCTGCCCGAATACCGTGGAGCCAACCCTTATTTTTGGGTGATAAAAAATCGCGAACCTTATTCAGGAGCAACTTTACACCTGATGGACGAAAATTTTGACACCGGCCCAATATTGAGCAGTCACAAGGTAGAGCTCGATTTAACCGAGACCGTGGGTGAGTTATTTTATACGTTAAATGAGCTGGGCTGCACGCTGATAGTTGAATTAATCAAACAGATTAATAACAAAGGAATGCCGGAAGCTAAACAGCAGAGGGAGGTAGACGAATTATCGAAAGCGCCGCGTGTGGAGGAAAAGCACCTGCGAATAGACTGGAAGGAAAAATACAAAGAAGTCGACGCTCACGTGCGAGCGGGGAATCCGTTTTTCGGTGCCCAGACGACATTCCGCGGCGCCGAGCTAAAAGTCTACGAGGTGGAGCGAGCGGATTTTGAACAGAAGGCCAGTCCAGGCAGCATTAAAGCGACCGATGAGGGACCGCTGGTTCGCTGCGCTGACAGCTGGGTAAAACTAAAAACTGTACGCATGGGCCACTATTACCAGGGCAGCGGTCAAATGTTTCAAAAACGAGAAAAGCAGGCGCTCTCCGTGTTAAGTAAAGTAATCTAACCCGCTTAGCCCGAGTTAACCATTTCCAGGAATTTTTCGTTATTTTCGCTCTCATACATCTTCTCCAGCACCATCTCCATGCTGTCCGCCGGCGGTAGTTGACTCAAGGCCTTGCGTAGAGCGTAGACTTTTCGCAACTCATCCTCTTCCAGCAACAGCTCTTCTTTCCGCGTCCCCGAGCGATTGAGGTCAATCGCCGGATAAATCCGCTTGTTAGCCAGCTCGCGGATGAGGTTAATCTCCATGTTACCGGTGCCCTTAAACTCTTCAAAAATGACGTCGTCCATGCGACTGCCGGTTTCAATCAGGGCCGTCGATAAAATCGTCAGACTGCCCCCCTCCTCTATGTTCCGGGCGGCCCCGAAGAATCGTTTTGGCTTATGCAGGGCGTTAGAGTCCACACCACCGGAGAGGACTTTACCACTGGTCGGCACCGTGAGGTTGTAGGCCCGGGCCAAGCGGGTAATGCTGTCGAGAAAAATCACGACGTCCTGCTGGTATTCAACCAGCCGTTTAGCCTTCTCTATCACCATCTCAGCGACCCTGGTGTGACGTTCCGCCTGTTCATCAAAGGTCGAAGAGATTACCTCGGCGGCGCCGACGTTACGCTCCATATCGGTAACTTCCTCGGGTCGTTCATCAATCAGTAGAATAATTATATAGCACTCGGGATGATTGGCGTGGATGCTGTTGGCGGCTTTCTGCAGCAGTATAGTTTTACCGGTTCGTGGTGGCGAGACAATAAGTCCACGCTGCCCCTTCCCGACCGGAGTAAAAAGGTCAATAATTCGCGTTGACACCTCTTCCTTGGTGGTTTCCAGCTGAAGTCTTTGCTCCGGATAAAGGGGGGTTAACTTGTCGAAATCGGTCCGCTGTGAAGCAAGCTCGGGGTCACGACCGTTAACAGCTTCTACGCGCAAGAGGGCATAGAACCGTTCACTTTTTTTAGGCGGTCTGATCTGGCCGACAACGGTATCTCCCATTCGCAATGAGAATCTTTTCACCTGTGAGGGAGAAATATAGATGTCGTCCTCGCCGGGAACATAGCTTTGTGCTTCACGCCGTAAAAAACCGAACCCGTCGGGCAGTATTTCAAGTACCCCCTTTCCAAAACGATTGCCGTTGTCGTGAGCCTTGGCCCGCAATACCTCATACACCACTTCCTTACGATCACGCGTCTCAATCTCCTCAACACCGACACTTTCGGCCAGGGAATTGAGATCCTCGGGCTCCATGTCGTTTAACTTTTCAATGCTAATCTTCTGCAGATTAATCGATTCTCCTGACATATTTATAGCCACTCCTTTTTAACATAGGTAAATTATTGTTTCATAAAGTTCTTAATTTCACTCCACTGTTGACAACTACCCGGCACATGCAAAGAGTGCAGCTTAAATATAGCGCTTGAATGCTGGCGGTTAAGCCGGGAACTTAATTCACTATCCATCTTCGCATCATACGATCGGGCAATAAAAAGAACCAGCAGCAACTGTTCGGAAACTTTACAGATTTTATCGCCTAATCCGGTGGCATGTTTTAAGGTGCGAGTTACGCGGCGCCAGGGAAGTTTTTCTGACAATTCCAACCGCAGCAGCCAAAACGGTAGCCCCTGTTGCTGCCAACGACTGAATTCAGTTTTAACTTCGGTCTCAAAGGACGAGGGAAAAAGCAGGTTGAGATCTTTTTCCTGCCGCCCCTGAACCGTCCTGTCGGTAAGATACAATAGCATTTCCAATTCCTGGACCAGGGCTTTTCTAACACTTTTGGAAATACCGTTGATCTTTAGACCCACCTTTCCTCCCTGGGGCACAGCTATAGAAATTTCGGGAGTGCTCTCGTCAACCGGATTTTCGCTGCGTAGCCGGAAAGGGGTCTGCCTACCACTCCAGCGGATATCGTAGCTGGCACCGTTCTGACGCAACCGGGAGGCGAGCTTAAGTAAAATTTCCTCTATCTCCTCAAAATTTTCCAATTCCAACGTGTCCCAGCCAAAAAAACTAAATTCTTCAATCTGTCGATTACGTTCGCTGAGTTCAGTCATTGTATTTTTTGACCCGACTTTTCAACTCGTGAGTATTTTTGATTTCTTCTCCTAAAACCCAGTTACGCGTTCCCCTGATTTCCAAATCCCGACCGATTTTTTTAATAATTTGTTTCAATTCAGACCTCTCGTCGAAAGGAATTATAGCCGCAATGTTCCCCCCCACAAAACCAACCCGGGCTGTCTCACCGAGCCGTCCAACCAGCTCGGCCAACTGATCGCGCCGCGGTTTTATGAATAGCAGTAGTGCAAATTTAAACTCAGAACTGTCGTGGACAGCGAATTCTTGCGGACAGATCTTTGTGAGCCAGTATTGGGAGCTGTAAATCAAGGGATTAAGGGAATAATAATCCTTCGCTTTCCGATTTTCGCGGGCAGCTAAAATTATCTTTTCAGTATTAATTAAATACCGCAAAAACCGGGCGACGTCAGCCATTTCTTCAGCACCGGTGAATTCAAAAAATTCCCACCTGTCCTGTGGTTTAAAGGCTAAAAACTGCTGTGAATCGTTTTCCAGACAGACCAGCGACGACTGACAGGACTGTAGCGTGTGACGCAGGGCCTCGACCTCCTGGTTTTCCTCCATTTTTGTAAGCGGTAGGTATTTTTCCAGCCAGTCGAAATTAATACTGCCGGCGGCTTTTACTTCCAGTAACCACTCGTGCCAGGCGGGAATATTCTCGATGTCAACTCTCCTCCCTGTCTTTGTTAAGACGATAATTGTAGGTCTGTCGGGGCAAACCGACCATGCGCGCCGCTTCTTTCATTGTTTCCGCATTCTGTTGTGCTTTATGAAGCAAGTTAGATTCAATTTCATCTAACAATCTCCTCAAATCAAAACTACCGGCGTCAGTGATCGAATTGAAAGCCTGATGCAAAGATAGAACGGCAGCGGGCATGAAAATATTTACTGAGTATTTCCCCTCTTCAAATTCAACCGTCTCCCAGTCCGGTTCGACCGCCTCTATATTTTCCGTTTTAAAAGCTTTATTTTCAAAAATCACCTGCCCATTTTCCTCCAACTTAACTGGAAATGGAAAACCGGCGAGCAACTTTTCAAAAACAGCTCGCTGAGCCGTTTGATCTAAAAATTCACCGGCCTGGGTTTCAGCCTGCAAAATTCCCGGCGTAATCACCCGTTGAAGCTCACCGGCCAGGTTAATTATTGGTATGCCGTTAATTTCACCCCGTTCCAGTCTGGAACGCAACCTGTCCAGGGCCCTTTTATTGGCCGGTTTAAGAAGATCGTCAATAAGTTGAACTACGTCACGGGAGAACTGATCTGTCTTCCTGAGCCGGCCAACCAGGTCGTCTTTCAATATACTCCCCCGGACCTGCCCCTCGTCAACTACGGGCAGCTCATTTATCCGGTGCTTGAAAAACAGTCCCATAAGCTCGTCCGGGCTATTAATTTGCATAGGCGTCAGTTGGATTTCCCTCGTCCGAAGAGAAGAATAAATTAACCCTGAAACAACAGTAATGGCAGGAATGTCTAAGAGCTAACTTAATATACTGATAAAAACCGCTGTTGTCAAGTAAAAACTTGTCATTCAAGAGAATTTAAACCCTGTTCAACTCCTTTGCGTGTCTCAGTTATCAACTTTTTCCACCGCTCGTGCTGGCGCTGAAAAATTTTTAGCTTGTTCCCGGGGCTTATCTCCTGCAGCTCCCGTGTTAAGCGATCCACTTCCCAGTGAAAGTAGCGCACCACCTCGTCGAAAGCAGCCATAAGACGTGTAAACTGCAGCCAACGATTGACAAACATCTCCTCGTTTCGCTTTTGAAAGACGGAAAGCGGTTTAAGATCCGCTTCAAGCTGGCGCAGATCCTGGTTAAATTTTTTCAACCGGCGACGCAGACCGGAAACATCCGTTTTTGAACTATAGGACTTAACTTCAAGTTCAAACTCTGATTGTTCTTCGAGATTGGACAGGGGTGGAAAAGGATGAGTGTTCTCCACCGGTAAAACTGATTTTTTGTCACGATAAAATTTTGTATCCATTTCACCGATAAGATAATTGAAAAAGCGCCGCCACCTGTGAAACGGGACCGAAGTCAATAAATTTTCACCCTCGACCTCAATAGTAAGAGTCTCTTTTTCAACAATTTTCTCCAGGTTTTGCCCGGCCAGCGTTTTGAACCGGTCGAGTTTAGACAGATATTTGTTGTAGACGGGGCTGAGACGGCTAACAGCGAGGGCGTTGGGATAGCTGAGGTCAACCCCAATCATAAAACATTCCGCCGGCGCAAGCAACCTCACGAGGTCAATAGCAGTGACAGCAACCGTGCCGGAGACAGCAAGGAAACCGGGCGAATCCAGCTCCGGTTTCAGCCAGGTGGCGGGGGGAAAATTCGGTTCAAACAGATAATTTTCTGCCGCTCTATCCAATACGTCGGGACGCATGTAGGCGGGAGCGACAAGCGCTGTAGAGTCAGGTATTTCCCGCAGGTATTTAAGGTTGCTCTCCCCGACGTCAACACTGACCACAAAATCAGGTTCAACACCAATTTTAATCAGAGTGGGCAAAGCAGTATCCAGTGCAATTATCGGTGCGTTCTCCAGCTTTTCAACGTAGGACAACCGTTTTTCGAGTGTGGGGCCCGGCCCAATGAGCAGGGCCCTCTGCCCGCTAAGCGACTCTTCCAGGGCTCTGAGGTTATTTTCACTCAAATAACGGGGCAGGTTAGCGGAAAAATTAAGATGCCAGTCGGCAAGAAATTTGTCCATTGTATCAATATTACTACGCGATATTTGCTTAAATTTTTCAAAATTGTTTAGTCCCTGACTGAACTGTTCTTCTCGACCAGGTGCCGGCTTAACAGTGCAGACTTCGGAGCTGGCAGCCAATCCAAACAGGCACTCAACCTCGTCGCCTAATTGATCAACACGATCACCAAGCACGACAAAAACAGTACGACCGCGCAGGAGAGAAAGCAGATCAAAATTTTCCAGGAAATCTTTAAAATGAGCCAGACTTGGTTCCGCTAAGACAACGGAGCTCATACGCGAACGGGGATCATCGACCTGCATCAAGGGGAAATTTTCAACACCACATAGAACCAGCAGTGGTGCCTGCAAAGCGTCAGCACTGGCGGCTGACTCCGGCTTTCTATAGCCGGTCCCTGGATCCTGAGCTGAAACCTGACGCATAGTTTTTAATTCTTTTCCCTTGACTCCCGCTTCTTTGAGTTTTTGCGCCAGCTCCTCGCCTGGTTTAAGCTGCTGATTTAGATTAGCCATTCCCGTAACTCCACTCCAGTTCGTAATTTTCTGCCAGAAAAGATAGGTTCTGGGGCAACACTTGATTGATTGAGGGAAGAGATATATCAGGCCTCTCCCCCGGCCAGTAAAGCTCGTATAAATCCGCCAGGTGCTCTACAGGGGACTCCCCCAGCCCCTTCCACCCCTTGCAGCGGGCAATTTGCTCCAGCAGGGAGTAAAGACAAATCTTTTTGAGCCAGCCCTGGATTTTTTTATTGCCAGGATTTTTTCGGTCAACCGGCATGTGACGAAACCAGAAGCTTCTCCCCCCTACTCCGCGGAACAAATCAACGCCGCCGCCGGGCTGCGGCAGCTTACTACGCCCCAGTTGCGCCAGGGCTGTTTGGACAACTAATTCAACCGGCAAATTTCCCACACTTTTTTCAGTCGACTGTAGAGTTAAGCTACGTTCCGTCCATGGCCCGACCCAGATATCTCCGGCTAAAACCAGGCAGCGGTTGCCCCGGACGGATATCAGGTGCTGGGGCCCCGAATCCGTAGTGACAGTAAGGTCAGCTCGGTCGGAAAGGTGTAGGTCAGCTAACAGGCTATCATTCATTTTATACCAGCTAATCAAGCGACTATCCTCTATTTGCCCCTCTATTTTTTCAAGACGCTCGAAATCACTCGGGCCACCGATCAAACCGACCTCACAGCCTGCTTCCAGCAGTCCTTCAACGACCGGCGTGCAGTGGTCGGCCGGCCAGACTCGCCCTTCCATACGTGAACCTGTATTTATTAAGACGTGCGGTCTATTCGGCTGATGTTTACTGGCAAAAATTTCTTCAACATAATTTTCCGTCGACTCGTCGCAACGACGATAGAACTGCAGCTCATCGGGAACAGCGTCAGCGTATAGACAGGTGGCCCCCAGCGTATGGACAGGTGGAGGCTGGTCCAGGTAGCGGGCGAATTGATGTGGACTGCCGGTTATAACCGGCTGCAGATTATCATCTATAAAACAACCAGAGTAACTGCCGGGCTCAAGCAAATTACCAATTACAGCGGCGAGGGGCGAGCTGTGCAGGTTGAGCAGAAAATCAAAACGCTGCTGTTTCAACTGATGAAGCCAGTCCCGCAACTCAGAAATAAATTCATTTTTCTCGCCCGATTTCAGCAATTGAATCCAATCTTTGGCGGGCAGGGTCCAGAGCCGGTCTATAGCCGGGTGATCTAAAACGCCAACGGTCGATTCAGCCTCAGTTAAAAAGTGCAGTTCAGCCCCCGGAAAACGCTCCTTCAGAGCAAAAAGGGCCGGAATTGTGCAGGTGACGTCACCAATAGAGCTGAGCTGGACAACAAGCATATTTTTTACTTTGTCCGGAGCCGGCGCCGGACAAAATTTAAAACGTGGATAGTTATCCCACTGGCGAACCAGGAGGTGGTATTGAAACAGTGAATAGAGGTCAGTCCGGCCCAGTGGTTTTTCCTGCTGTCGCAGCCGACGAAGAAAGCTTTCTTCTCTCACATGCGCTCCGGCGCCTTTACGTCGAGCAGTTCAAGCCCGGTCTTAAAGATTACCTTGAGAAATTTGACCAGCTCCAGCCGGCGGGCGCTAATCGCCGGCTCCGCGGGGTCAATAACCCGGTGGGCCGTGTAATATGTATGAAAATCTCGGGCCAGCTCCCGCAGCCAGAAGGTTATGCGGTGCGGTTCACGGCCGTGCAGGGTCTGGTTAAGGAAGGGGACAAACCCGAGAGCTCTAAAGACCAGGTTGTGGCCGGCCTCGGAGAGACTATCCTTCGGTTCAACGTCGTCAAACTGCCGGCCGGCTTTTCGCAGAATTCCGGCCAGCCGGGTGTGGGCGTATTGAACGTAATAGACGGGATTGTCCTCGCTCTGCGAAGTGGCGACCTCAATATCAAAATCAAGCGGGCTGTTATGATTTTTGGTTAAAAAGTTAAAGCGAACGGCGTCCACCCCGACTTCATCGATCAGCTCGTCCAGGGTAACAAATTCACCCTGACGGGTAGACATCTGGAGTGGCTCCCCATCCCGATAAAGGTCGACGAGCTGGTAAAGCTCAATCTCCAGCCGCTCAGCATCGCAGCCCAGCGCCTGCAATCCCGAGCGCAGACGCTGCTGATACCCGTGGTGGTCGTGCCCCCAGATATCTATAAAGTGGTCCGCGCCTCGCTTATATTTATCCAGGTGATAGACCAGATCATTAGCAAAGTATGTCGGCTCACCGCTGCTGCGTATGAGCACGCGGTCCTTATCGTCGCCCAGCTTCGAAGTGGACAAGTAAGTGGCGCCGTCTTCCTGGCGAACCAACCCCTCCTCTTCCAGACGCTTGACCAGCCCGGCAACCGCCTCTGGAGGTGCCACTTCCGACTCGTATACACGGTTGTCAAAATTTATCCGGAACCGTTCAAGCGTCGAAAAAATCCAGTCGAGGATTTCCTCTTTACCTCGGCGGGCAACTGTTTCGATGGAGTCGCCGACGCTAATATCAGAATCATCAACTATCTCTTTTAAATAGCTGCCCCGGTAATGGTCCTCGGATAATTCCACAGCTTCGCCTTCCGCCTGCCGGGCCCGCAACAGCATACTTTCTGCGAGACGCTCAACCTGGGAACCACCGTCATTGACATAATATTCACGTTCAACCTGGTAGCCAAAGACTTCAAACAAGCGGGCCAGAACGTCGCCATAGACAGCTCCACGGCCGTGACCGACGTGCAGCGGTCCGGTCGGATTGGCGCTGACAAACTCTATCAGCACCCGTTTATTTGAACCAGGTTCAGGAAATTCTACCGTTTGTTGTTCGATAATCTCCTCAACGCTTTTTAAGAGAAAAGAATCAGTGAAGGTACAATTAACAAAACCGGGACCGGCTATTTCAACTGATTTGAGCTCAGGACATTCTTTTAGCAACGCAGCCAGTTCGGTGGCTATTTCCCGGGGTGAGCGCTGGAGAGCGCCGGCGACTCGCATTGGTAAGGCAACGGCCAGATCCCCGGTTTCTGTTTCGGGTGGCGGTTCTATACCGGCGGGAATTTGCTCAATTTCTGGATATTGATTTTTGAAATTATTAACAACGGTTTTAATAATTTGAGTCGGATATTGCAAACTAAAGGCTCCTTCTGTGTCAGTATTCGGTGATCGGTAATCGGTGGTCTGTAAGTATAGCGAAAAGGCGAAAATAAGGAAAGAAATACGGCCGGTGGCGAACCTCTCGCCGGTGAAAATTCTTTCTAAGCCAACAACTGTAATGCCAGTTGAGGCTGCTGATTAGCCTGGGCAAGCACGGAAGTACCGGCCTGCATCAGGATGTCGGATTGAGTCCGTCGGACGGACTCTTCCGCCAAATCAGCGTCACGAATTCTGCTTTCAGAAGCCTGCGTGTTCTCCTGCTGAAGTTGCAGGAAGTCAATAGTAGACTCAACGCGGTTCTGAACAGCACCAATTCGGGCTCGTGACTCTGAGACCATGTCGATGGCCTCGGTGATCCGCTGAATTGCAGATTCAGCCATTTCACGAGAATAATGGCCCTCATCAGCACTAACCCTGTAAAGGCTAATGGTGCGATACATATCATCAGGGCCCTGATCGTCCTCAAGATCACCACCAGGGTACTCAATAATCTCGTCAAAATCCTCGTCGAGACGAAGACCGAGCGAAACCGATGTCATGGTGCGCAGGTCTTCGGTGGTAATCTCTAACACTTCGTCACGGTTAGCACCAACATGGAAAACTAACGAGCCCGCACCGTCTCTGGTTTCACCAGCTGCGTCGACAGTTCCAAAGTCGTTCTTGAGAAGCTGTCGCTGGTTGAATTGCACGCTCGAGGCGCTGCGGTCGATCTCCTCGACCAGTTGTTCAACCTCAGTCTGGATCAACTTCCGATCGTCCCAGGTCAGGCTGTCATTCGACGCTTGCACGGCCAGTTCGCGCATCCGCTGAAGGTTTTGGCCAATAGTTTCAAGACCACCCTCAGCAGTCTGCAGAACTGAAATAGCGTCCTGGGCGTTTCTCTCCGCCTGGTCGAGGCCGCGGTCCGCCATTCGCAGTCGTTCCGAAATAGCAAGACCGGCAGCATCGTCCGAGGCGGTGTTAAT
>CAZMIT010000032.1:0-16281 GCA_964566495.1 uncultured bacterium
GTAATCCCTGTTCGTCCTCGTTAGCGCCCGGCCCCTCACCAACAACCATCACCCGGGCCCCGACGTCACCTTCACCAAAAACCACGTTAGTTCTATTTTCGCTAAGGCGACAATCCATGCAATCAGAAATCTCAACAGCCAGCCGGTCAAGTTCTTCCGAGTTGCCAGGAGAAATTTTATCTTCCGTTTGCTGCAAATTAACTTCACCTTCCGTTTCTCTTTCACCGGCATACACCGGTTGTGATGGGGGTTCGCGATTCGTCTGCGCACAAATGTAGCGTCGTAATTCGTAAGCAAGTCGTCTCTTGTCCATAAAACATCCCTTTAGAACAATTCTATATTTAAAAAGATTTTAACAGAGCCGAAAAAGCTAAAGTAACCGTTTAGCGCCCCCGGGGTGTTGTGGGATTGAACGTCATTGTCCGACTTGACCGGACAATCCAGTGGCTTTGACGTTGACTTTAGACCTATTAAATTCAAAGCCGCTGGATTCCCGTTTCCACGGGAATGACGGTCAAGACCTCACGGACGTTGTTACCGGGACACCATTTGTTCTGAGAACCACAGTGAAGGCGCTAAATAATTACAAGCTAAATATAAGTATTTTAATTGTTTATTTGGGTGGCTTTAAGGCTGTCGAGCGCGAGCCAGATCTGCAGAGCTAAATCAAGTTTGCTGCGGCGTCCGAAGTCGTATGTTTTGCCGGTGTTTGTCAATAGCTGCAGGTGATTGTCAGTGGAGCCGAAGGCCTCCTTCGAGATGGCGTTAAGGACGATAGCGTCCAGTTTTTTAGCACGTAATTTTTCGCGGGCGGCACCGGGATTCAGTTCCTGTTGAGCGGCGAAACCCAGAAAAAATTTATCAGGAAACTCGGTTTTAAGTGTCGAGATAACATCAGGATTTTTTTCAAGTTCAAGCGATAAATCTTCAGTGCCGGAAGCTATTTTGCCGTCCACTTCTTGGGGCCGGTAATCGGCGACGGCGGCCGCGCCAACAAACCCATCCATCTCGGGCAGAAGTTCACGAGAACTGTTCAACATGTCGCGGGCGGTTTCAATTTTTATCGTATTATACAAACAATCGGGATAATGGCGGGGCAGTTTTGAAGAAATATAATTTATTTCAGCTCCAAGCATTGCACCGACGCGGGCCAGCGCCTCACCCATGCGACCGCTGGAACGGTTGGTAAGGTAGCGTATATCATCCCAGGCTTCAAGCGTCGGTCCGCCGCTAATTAATAAGGAAAAATTTTTAAGAAGCTGCGGCCAGAGACGCGCTGTGAGGATTTCAACAATATGTTCCGGTTCCGGCAGACGTCCTTCCCCCTGGCCACCACAGGCGAGACGTCCGGACGACGGTGTAATTATTTTATCTTGATTTTCAGCAACCAGACTCTGCAAATGAGGATTTTGCCACATCGTTTCGTGCATCGCCGGGGCGTAATAGACGGGACCGTCAAAAGTATAGAGAACTGTGTTGAAGAGGTCATCAGCAGTCGGGTTTTGGAGCTGAAGAAGCCGGTTAGCGGTTGCCGGAGCGACAAGGATACAATCGGCTTTATCGAGAGCTTCTATGTGGACGATACGGTTTAACTGGCGCTGCTGTAGTTCATCGTTCAGAACCTCATTGCCGGTCAGGACAGCAGCGGTGCGCGGAGCAAAATATTCGCTCCCCTCCGCAGTAAAAAGAACCTGTACTTCGGCTCCCTTATCCTGCAGATGACGGATTATTCGATCGGCCTTACAGGCGGCTATACTTCCACAAACTGCAAGAATTATATGTTTATTTTTCAGGGCGAGTGAAGCGGAGAGGGCGGTCGACATTATATTTCCGGCAGTCCCTCTTTAATTCGGTGTAGACGCAACTTTTCGGCACAGCGGATCGATTCTATTTCGTCAACTGCTTCCTCAACAGTATCATTAACGACGACGTAGTCATAATTGTGAATAGCCTGCAATTCATCGCGAGCATTAGTAAGGCGACGCTTTATCTCTTCTTCAGACTCAGTTGCCCGAGCCCGCAAACGCCGTTCTAATTCACTCATGTTTGGAGGAACAATAAAAATCATTACCGCGGCGGGATAAAGTCCTCGAATTTGATCCCCCCCCTGAACATCAATATCAAGCATGACGTCATTATCCCGTTCAAGTTCATCCAACACAGCCGAGCGCGAGGTGCCGTAATACTCATCGTGAACCCGAGCCCACTCAAGAAAATCATCTGATTCAATCATATTTTCAAATTTTTCTTCCCCAACGAAATGATAGTCCACCCCCTCCTCCTCATGCGTCCTCGGCGGACGGGTAGTGGTGGATACAGAAAAAACGAGGTCCGGGTTTTTCTTGAGAAGCTGCCGACATATAGTTGACTTACCGGCTCCAGAAGGAGCTGAGATAACCAGCAGGAGGGGCGGCTTGGGCAGAGAAAATATATCTTCCGGAGAAAAACTATTATTTTTGTTCATTCCAGATTCTTCACCTGTTCTCTACATTTTTCAAGTTCGGTTTTAATATCAACAGCCAGCTGGCTGATTTTAGCATCATTCCCTTTTGCACCAATAGTATTGACTTCACGCTGAATCTCCTGAAGCAAAAACTCAAGATTTCGACCCACTGGTTCAGAATTTTTAAGATTTCCCTCAAACTGAGCGAGATGGCTTCGCACCCGGGATAGTTCCTCACTAATGTCACATTTTTCAGCGTAATTTTCCAGTTCTTTCTTTAATCGGTTCTCTTTTTCTTCCCCGGCCAGGTCCAGAATTGATTCCACAGATTCTAATATATTTTCCCGGTAACGGGCAAGGGCTTCTGGAACCCGAGCTTCAATTTTGTCGACATGATTACGAATATTTTCAAGCCAATCAAGCAGGTCACTGGCAATCGTCCGCCCCTCTTCGCGGCGCGTGTCGACAAGCTTTTGGACCGCCTTGCCAACCGCCTTCTCCAGCAGTGCTTCAGCCCTTTCGTCGGTCTCGGAAACGGTATAAATATCCACAACACCAGGCAGGGAAAGTAATTCCGTAGCACCTACCTCCGAAGCCACTACTTCCTCTTCAGCAGTCAGCTCAGAAATGATTTCTAAATATTTAGAAACAGTATTGGAGTCGACGGCCGGCAGCTCCTGTTCCCGGGCCAGCACATTACTCTCCACTTTAACAAAAATCGTGCCGCGACGAATCTTTTTGGAGACGCGGTCTCTTATTTTTTTCACCAGCCCCGCCTGATCAAGGTTACATTTAATTTTTTTATGCCTGCGGTTAACGGAGGTAATCTCCACGCGCACAAAAACCTCGCCTTCTTCAACACTCGCCTCGCCGTAACCAGTCATACTCTGCATTTTAGAATCACTCTTAACTCTTTAATTTTCAAAAGTCAACTCAGCATACGCTTTTGCCTGCTCGATCAATTTTTCCGGTTGAAACGGTTTCAGAACATAATCTTCCAGCCCATAATCCAGGTAGGAAGCAAGGTCACTTTCTGACCACCGGGGGGTCACAATCCCAACAACAGGATCATCCTGGGCAGCAATCCATTTTTTCAAAACGTTGCTATCTGGCTTAAGTTCAAGATAGACCAGACCAAAACGTTGATTTTTTGCCAGCTCGCGGAGACTACTAAAAGAATCCAGCTTGATAAGATCAGCCGGCCAGGTAGAAGTCAGAATTTCATGAAGAAACTCCGCCTGGCTGCGCGAGTCAACCTGTATTGCCAGTGGTATTTTCATCAGCCTGCCGTCCGGGAGCGGTTAAATTTAATAATAACATCAACTTCGCCCTGTTTTAGACCAAGTTCCTCAGCAATTTCATCCACCGAATATCCCATCTCCGACATTTCAAGAACTTTTTCCCGACAGGAACGCCGGGCCGAGTTAGAACTCTGTTTCTCTGCCTGATCTGTCTCGTGCTTCAATTTTTTCCTGGCGCCCTGGACTCTGTCAATCAGCTTATTCAACTTGTCAATTTTCAGGTCGGCCAGCTCCACCACCCGACGTAACTCATCAGTTTTCTCCTCCAGCATCTCAATGTTGTTGGAAGAAACTGCATTGAACTCAGACAACAGGCCGCTGACCCGGTTTGAGAGATTATCTACGCTCATTTTCCGTTCCTTGCGAAGCCTCCAGTATATTATGAGAATCAGAACAACGGCGACCAGAGACAAAACAAGGGACAGAAAAGCCAGCACAGACCTTCACCTACCTGAAGGGAAGCTTTTATTAAATTGTTATAGTTTACGTCCCCGAGACAGGGTTTTAACCAGGGGGGCTACGTCGTCACGTCGAGGAAACTGCCTCTTTCCGGGTCTTCCGGGGACGAAGCTGCGTCGGCCCCCTCCTCTTCCTCTTCTTCTTCCTCTTCAGCCCCACCCCCGGAACTGTGGTAGCCGCCAGCGTGCCCTGTAGTTTCTTCGTCAATCTCATCTCCTTCGGCGGCTTCGTCCGATATATTTTCTTCCAATCTTTTTTCTTCTATATTTTTTTGGGCCTGATCCTCCTGGGCCCGCTCTTTTTTTTCGTTAGCCGCGGCAGACTCGTCCGCTACCCTGCCCGCCTGCTGAAAGGTAACCTGCAGGTCTATCGGAGAAAACGGCACTGTTACCTGCCCTCCCAGGAGCCTGATTTAAAAATTATAAAGTTTCTGAACAAGCCTCTTCGTAATGTGAGAGCCTACTACGCAAAGTTGTCATTGCTTTGCTATGGATTTGAGAAACACGGGATTCGGTAACGTCAAGCACCTCGCCTATTTCCCGTAACGTCAAATCCTCATAGTAATAAAGTGTCACAACAGTCCGTTCATTTTCCGGCAGCTCCCTGATTTCATCAGCGAGAAGCTGCTTAAGTTCCTCATTGTCAACAACATTCCCGGGTTCATATTTTTCATCACCTTCGATAACTTCCTGCAGCGCCACCTCGTCCTCGTCGTCATCGACGTTCCACATTTCATCGAGTGAAAGCAAACTGGTGCCGCTAATTTCAACAAGAAGCTCGTCCAGTTCCTCACGTGTCATCCCCATGTGGTCAGCAATCTCATCCTTATCAACCGAGCGACCATGACGATTTTCAAGCTCACGGATAGCGTTCTGGACCCGACGAGCTTTCCGACGTATTGAGCGGGGAATCCAATCACGGGCCCGAAGCTCATCCAGCACCGCACCGCGCACCCTGGGGATAGCGTAAGTTTTAAACTTAATTCCCCGTTCATAGTCGAATTTTTCTATGGCATCAATCAGCCCCAGTGTCCCGTACCCGATTAAATCGTCAAATTCGACGTTAGGGGGCATTTTTTTGCAAACCTTCCCCACGACGTGTTTGACCAGCGGTGAATACTGTACAATCAGTTCATCGCGAGCTTGCATATCCCCCTCCTCTTTGTAACGACGCCAGTATTCATATTCATTCTCCAGCTTCTCAACCACGGTTTTACCTCCGCTTACATAGAGTTACGTACTCTACAAAAAAATATCTGCCTATTTGTATTATATACAAATGTGCCTATTATGTCACAAATTACCACCCTTATAAAAAAAGAGCTGCCAGCACAGCATAGTCTTCATCGTTTACTCTCCCACAGCTTTAATTTCCAATACGGGAATAAGGAACGCTCAACAGTAGCGATATACACTTATTCCTCCGAAATAGACCCTTTAATTACATCAGCTAATTGCTCAGCGCTTTCTTCATTAATTTCATCGACGGGCATTTCGGAATCCTCTTCCGCTTCGACGTCGGACGACATGGGTGACTGGTCGGGGTCAGTGCTTTTTGATTTCTCATCATCTGACTCCTGTTCCGCTTCCACGGCCCCCTCTTCATCGACAATTTTTTCACGAGTTGCGGCTTTTTTAGAAGCACCATCGCCGGCGGCTGTCCCCTTTTCCCGCTCAGCTTCCAGAAAAATCTGTATTGATTTCTGGGCAAAGGCAATTGCAACCGAGACACCTGCTCCCACCAGAAACGCTCGCCAGATGTAAGGTAGAGGATGTCGTAGTAGCCAGCGGGCGTTATAAAACAGTACGAAAAAAGCGGTTAAGATCCCAATCAAAATAACTTTAAGATTCATCTTTTTTCACAAGCTGCCAGTTGTAAAGAGATTTTAACCTAGTTTCAGCCAGAGAGGTTTGAAGTTTGACCTCTACCCGGCAATCGTTGCTTTCCCGCAGCTCCGCCTCAAGAGATTTTAGCCTTTTTTCCAGTATCTTTCGCCGCTGATCAGGAAAGAGTTCAAACTCATCCATAACCAATTCCATTACCCGACTCTGTTCCCCTCCGCCCTGCCGCAGGTAAAGACGCAATGGTTTCAGTGGGTCATTAGCATTATTTTCCAGCCCTTTTTCAGTCTGAACAAGGGCTCGAGATAAGGCCGGTTGATCGCCGGCTGTCATGACCTGCTGACGCAATTTTTTAACCTCATCTGCAGTTGGCAACTGAGGCGCGTCTATCCATGAGATTACCTTGTTTTTTAGTTCTGATTTCAAAACTAAACTCCCTCAATTCTATGAGTTAAGTTCACTCTGAAAACCCCACTTTGAAGTGAACTCATGAATTTGAAGCAAAATTAAAAATACGTGAAAAAAACCCTTTGACGCCGCGGGGCTTCTGCTTCTGCGCGCTGCCCAGCAAGCGTCCGGCGAGGTGATTTATGCAACCAGCCGCCCGGCTTTCCGGATATTCAAGATAAAATGGCGCCCGGCTGCGAACAGCACTCGCAACCGCCCTGTCTTCCAGCACATAGCCCAGAACATCAAGTGGAAAGTTAAGAAAATCACCACTAACTCGTTTCATTTTTTTACCGACCTCTCGTCCCTCTTTGATACTATGAGCCCGGTTGACAACGAGATTGAAGCCAGGTTTATACCCCCGGCGTAGAGCAGCTTTAACAACCGCGTAAGCGTCAGTTATAGCTGTCGGCTCCGGAGTAGTAACGAGTAAGTTCTGATCAGAGGCGCAGACAAACTGCATAACTACTTCTGAAATTCCGGCGGCCGTATCAACAATGACCACATCGACAAGTTTATCGAGTTGTTCTAATTTTTCAAGGAAAAGATTACACTCATGACGCGATAAGTTGGCTAACTCTTCCTCCCCTGAGGCTCCTGCAATCACCTGTATATCACCGGGCCCCTGGACAATTATATCAGAAATTTCTTTTTTTCCCTCAAAGACATGGAGTAGATTATGAGGTGGTGTAACGTCTGTAATGACGTTAACATTGGCCAGACCGAGGTCCATGTCAACAACAGCAACATCTTTTCCCTCGGCGGCCAAAGCTATGCCCAAATTGACAGAGACGTTACTTTTGCCAACCCCTCCCTTGCCGCTTGTAACCGCAATCACTTCAGCCGGTCTATAGCCACGACTCGAATCCCGTGAGTCAGCGGAATCAACCTCAGGAGTAAGACCGTAATTACCGGCAGCTTCCCCCTGGTCAGACAGCGTAGCTACTGAGGAAGTGGACTGCCGCTGATCCATCATTTTACGCAGTTCTGCAGCCTGGTCGCCCATCAGACATCACCCTCTAACAAATAGTCGGTAACCGACTGAGAGTCGGCAATTAAGAGGTCGTTGGGAACATCCTGGCCATCAGTCAGGTGAGAAATAGGTTTATTAGCCTGTTTGACAAGGTTATAAAGCAGACCATAATTACGAGTTTCGTCCAACTTAGTGACAATTAAACGATCGTAGCCAATTTTTTCAAACCCCTGGAGAACACTTTCCATCTCCTTCTGACGGGCGGTAGCGGATAACACAAGATGACTTATACAGTCGAAATCACCTTCAAAAAGCCCCTCAAGGTTCTCGAGTTTTTTTTCATCGAACTGGCTGTGTCCGGCCGTATCTACAAAAATCAACTCAGTTCCCTGGCGTTCTAATTCGTTGACAGCACTGGGAAACTCGTCGTAATTTTCAATATCAAGCATGGGCACATCCAGAATATCAGCATAGCAACGTAACTGATCTACGGCAGCCAGTCTATAGATATCCAGGGAAATGAAACCAACTTTCTTGTCCTCAAGCAATTTTTGAGCAGCCAGTTTGGCCAGAGTAGTCGTCTTGCCAACACCGGTCGGCCCAATAAACGGGAGGACAAGCGGACTACTTTTAGATTGAATAGAGCCGGCTGTTTGAAAATCATCCTCCATAACTTCTCGAACTCTCTCTCTTACTACAGCTGGTTGATCAATTTCATGTGGTTCAAGTATTCTACGCAAGCGCCCAATCAACCGGCGGGCCAGTTTATTCTGCATCCCCTGCTCCACAAAGTCTACATAGAGATCGGAAAGGTAACCCGGATAATCCGGCGCCGACTCAGTATCTTTTGAATCCGTCTCAATTTTTTCAGTCAGGGCGTCAATTTTTTCCTGGAGCAGATCCGTCTTATCGACCAGACCGGCAATATCGTTGTTAACATCTCCCTCGTTCAGAGGCGACTTACTTTCTGCCGGCGAATTAGACTTATTTTTATATGGCATATTCTTTGAATAAGTGCTATCACTATCAGACTTCTCCTTACCGGTCTTCTGATTGATCATTCTAATGGCGTGGTCACGAGCTGAAAACTGGGGTTTGTTGTCCTCGTTCAAAATCCACTCGTGTCTATCCCCTCTCACACTTGTAGCTGATGAGCTGTTACTCGCATCAACCGATCCATTACCTGAAAAATCTTCAGGTGACGAGCCATTGTCGGGAACCCAGGCGTCAACTTCCACCTTAGTGCCACCGAAAAGGCCGAGAAACCCTTCTTTAACCTCCCTTGTATCCGCTATTTTTGCGTTTTCGCCCAGGTCAAGTTTGACCTGCAGGAAGGCCTCTTTTAGATTATCAGCGCGATAAGTTTTACATTTTCCCATCCAAATTCACCTCAAGAAACATATTTTTGTGCAAATTTACTGAGTTTGAGCTACAAACTGTGATCCCAACTGAGCCACAACTTCTATATTAGCGTCATCGGTCACCTCATTATAAGAAAGTACTGCCAGGTCCTGGACATGTCGTGATATATATTTATAAAAGGGGCGGCGTAAAACAGCAGAAACCATCATTACCGGTTCAACCCCCCGTTCAGTTAATTTTTCAACCTGAGCCTCTATTTGTTCAGAAAGAGCCTGAGCGAGGTCAGGTTCAAGCGGCAGACCGTCGGTCGTATCATCCATGTTTTGCTGTAACATCTGCTCGAACTGGGGATCAAGTGCTATGACATTCAATCTCTCATCATCATCAGTGTGAGACCGGGTAATTTCCCGACCGAGGGCTATACGACAATATTCAGCCAGCATTTCCGGGTCACGGATCCCCTCCCGGATATGTTCCTCCATGGTTTCGACAATGGAAACAAGATTGCGAACCGATACACGCTCTTCCAGTAGTAGTTTGAGCACTTTCTGCAGGGTGCCCGGGTCCACCGGGTCCGGAATAACTTCCTGAACCAGGGCCGGATAATCCCTCTCCATTTGCTCAATCATGGTTTGCACCTGATCGCGACCCAGTATTTCGGGGGCGTTGTCTTTTATAACTTCGGTAATGTGAGTGGCTATAACGGACGAGGGATCAACCACGGTATAACCCGAGTGTTCCGCCTTTTCACGCTGATCTTCTCCAATCCAGGTGGCGGGGAAGCCAAAAGCGGGCTCAATAGTTGTTTCACCGCTCAGCTCCTCCGAGACATCGCCGGGATTCATAGCCAGGTACATGTCGGGATAAACGACGTCCCGGGCCACCTCTACGTTTCTGATCTTTATGACGTATTCATTTGGCTCAAGCTGCATATTGTCACGAATTCTAATTGGTGGAACAATCAATCCCATGTCCAGGGCCATCCGACGTCGAATAACAGTAATTCTTTCGAGGAGGTCTCCTCCCTGGTCGGGGTCGATGAGAGGAATTAATCCATAACCGGCTTCCAGTTCCATGGGGTCAACGCGCAAAATTTGGGAGACGTCCTCCGGCTCCTCCTCTTCCGCTTCTGCTTCCGCCTCCTCACGCTCACGTTCTTCAGTTTCTACCGCCGCCTGTTGCATGTTATCAACAAGACGACCGAGGCCAACCAGGCAGCCACCAATAATAGTCATGGGCACAAATGGCAGCGGGGTGAGAGTGCCGAAAGTTATGATCGTGCCGCCTGTAATGTAGAGTGCCTGAGGAAATTGAGTCAACTGACCGGCAAGCTGAACTCCCAGGTCCTCATCTTCAGTGGCATGGGTCACTATCATACCGGCAGAAGTGGCAATCATAAGGGCGGGGATCTGGGCGGCGAGACCGTCACCAACGGTCAGTAACACATAGGTAGATATGGCATCTACAGGATCGAGTCCCTGTTGGAAGACGCCAATAGCCCAGCCCCCAAGACTGTTTACAATCAAAATAATTATACCGGCGGTAACGTTACCCTTCACGAATTTACTGGCACCATCCATGGCCCCGTAGAAATCGGCTTCGTCGCGAAGCGCCTGCCGGCGCTCCTCTGCCTCACGTTTATCTATAACTCCGGCATTTAAATCGGCGTCAATAGCCATCTGCTTACCGGGCATGGCGTCCAGGGTAAAACGGGCGGCCACTTCTGAAATCCGGGTTGTCCCGCTGACAATAACCAAGTATTGAATAAGCATGATTATAGCAAAAATTATGATACCGACGATAACGTTATCGCCAATGACAAAATCTCCAAAAGCAGTAATTACTCCCTCGACATAGGGAGCCCCACCCAGCAGAATATTTCGGGTAGTAGTAACGTTTAAGGCGAGCCCAAAGACGGTCTGAACAAGAAGCAGGCTGGGAAATACTGAAAAATCAAGCGCGTCCTTCATATAGGCGACTGTTAAAATAACTATGACGCCAAAACTAATATTCAAGACCATGAGCAGATTCATAAGGAAGGGGGGGACCGGCACAACAATCATGGTGACTACAGCGACGATACCGACGGGCAATATATACTCCGTCTGCGGGATAACGTCTACAATACTTTCTCTATCAGGCAATTTCTAATCCCTTCACTTTCTGTTCCAGGTTTGCTCGTTCCTGTCTGCTCACATTGTCACGATTAGTCTCCACCCAGGCCAAAACCGTTGCAACAGCGTCGTAGAGAGCCGAGGGAATAACCTGGTCAATATCGAGCTGATAAAGAGTGCGGGCCAGCAGTGGTATTTCATAGACCGGAACCCCGTGTTCACGTGCCAGCTGTTTTATTCGCTGGGCCAGCAAGTCCTTCCCTTTGGCCACGACTTTCGGTGCTTCCATGGCATGTTCGTCGTAAACAAGTGCAACGGCGTAATGAGTCGGGTTGGTGATAACCACGTCAGCCTCGGGAACTTCCTCTTCAATTCGACGCTGAGCGTTTTCACGCATCTTTTCCTTCTGCTTCTTTTTAACCTCCGGGTCTCCCTCCTGTTGTTTACGCTCATCATCTTTCTGCTGCGGGGTCATCTTCAAGTTCTCTTCATGCTGATACTTTTGAAAAGCCCAGTCAATCGGTGACAGAATCAGAAGGATAATTATAGTTTTATAGATAATTTCAAAAGCTAACTCAAGAACAAATAAAATCCCCTCAAAAAGCTCAACATCTACCAGGAGAATAATACCGTGGAACTCAGAATAAATAACCTCCAGAGCAACAATTCCCACGGCCACAAGCTTGACCACAGACATCATCAAATCCCAGGCGATCTCCTTGGAAAGTGTGAGCTTCTCAAGTATCTGTGAACCGGAGAACTTCAAATTTGATAGATCCAATTTAAGTGGTTCAGCAGTGAACAGAAAACCAACCTGGGAAACGTGACCGGCAAGACCGGCAAAAAAAGCGGCTGATGTGACCGGGGCAACTATACGAATCACTGTCCACATGATTGTGCGAAAAATATCAGTAATATTCCCCTGGTTTATATCGCTGAACTGCTCCATGCTCATCATCTCTTCAGCAAAATGGAGGGTTTCCCAGAGCATGTAGGAGCCAAAAATCCAGATAATTAGAAAACCTGCTCCCATCACCAGAGCCCCTGACAACTCCTCCGTCCGGGGAATTTGTCCCTCCTGTCGCGCCTCGTCTCGCCGCTTATCGGTAGGATCTTCAGTTCGTCCCTCGTCTTCAGCCGAGGCAAAAAACTGCAGGTCAAGCGAATGCTCAACCAGAGCTCCAAATTCCTGCTCGGGCTCCAGTATCACTTTGGAATTCATCTCAACCGCCCCCCATCGCCCGGAGCAAAGGACCGACACTTTCGAACGTGTCCTGGAACAAACCGACAGCAACGTGCATAAATATTGGCATAAGCATGATGAAAGTGAACTCGCCGACTAAAACTTTCAATCCAAACCCCATGACCATAACATTCATCTGGGGCACAAGCCGGGACAACAAGCCCAGGGACATCGTCATTAAAAAAACAATACCAATCAAAGGCAGTCCTATAAGAAAACCGTAGTGAAAGGCTCTCTCAAACGTCTGGATAATAGCATTTTTTACGGGGTGTAGATCAATCGAATAAACAACTGGGACAAGGTCATAGCTACGTAACACAGCTTGAAGAACAAAGTGGTGACCATTTAGATAAATAAAGACACAAGAAACAAGTAAATCTTTCAACTGAGAAATTATAGGAATGCTAGCCTCCGCCAGCGGATCAAATACGTTAATAATCCCAAACCCCATCTGGATGCTGTAAAATTGGCCGGAAACCTGAAAAAGAGTGATCACCATCAATACGAAAAAACCAATAGTAAAACCAACAAAAAACTCCCCGGCGCCAATAACAACCAACTCCGGCAAACTCCCGGGGGCAGGCACAACTCCCCGGGCCGCAAGGTTGGGGAAGGTTAGTAAAGCGACCAGCAGAATTATGATCGCCTTTATTTTCCCGGAAATTACCCCGGCACTGAGGACGGGAGTAGCTACAAATATCCCTGAAAGCCTCATTAAAACAGCTAAAAATTCACCAAAATGGTTGAATAGAAATTGTATACCATCCATTGGTCAGGGAGCACCCACGTGAACTAAAAATTCCCACAATTCAAGCGTGAAGGACATCAGCCTTTCAATTAACCAGTGACCGCCAAAAAATAGAACCATAATCAATGAAGCTACTTTCGGTGCAAAAGTTAGCGTCTGTTCCTGGATCTGAGTCGCAGTCTGAAATACACTAATTATGAGTCCAACCACCATTCCGGCTCCCAGCAGGGGGAGTGAAATAGTTAACGCGTTATAAAGAGCGATTTGACCGATATGCACCGCAAGTTCAGGTTCCACCTGCTATCACTCCTTAAACCCCATAGGTCTGGATAACGGCATCGGCGACAATAGTCCAACCATCCACCAGTACAAAAAGCATAATTTTAAAAGGCAGTGATATCATAACCGGAGGCAGCATCATCATACCCATCGACATGAGAACGCTGGCGGTAACCATGTCTATCACCACAAAGGGGATAAAGAGCAAAACCCCCATAACAAATCCGCGCGAAAGTTCCGAAAGCATAAAGGCTGGAATAATCACCCAGATCGGCACGTCATCGCGCGTCTCTGGTTTGGGCAGGTCGCTGGCGCTCATAAAAAATGCCAGGTCTTTTTCCTGTGTGTTTTGCATCATAAAAGCCCGCAGTGGGACTGCCGCTTGATTCAGAGCTTCCATCTGTCCAATTTCTCCGGCCAGGTAGGGCTGAAAAGCACGGTCGTTCATCTCGGCGATGGTCGGAGCCATGATGAAGAATGTCATGAATATTGCCAGGCTGACAATCACCTGGCGGGGCGGCATTTGCTGAAGCGAGAGAGCCCGACCGACAAAGGTAAGTACAATAATAATCCTGGTAAAGCTGGTAACCATCAGCATTATGCCCGGGGCAAGAGCCAAAATGGTTATAAGAAAGATCAACTGCATGGCGAGGGTCATATCGCCGTCCTCCTCGCCGCCTTCAAGTCCAATTTCAAGGCTGGGCAGATCAAAGCCCAGGTCATCCATTTCCTGGGCACGAAGCGAACGTGCTGGTGTAAAGAGGAGTGAGAAAACTATTATAAGAACGAGTAAAATCGCCGTCTTCCTCATCCCCCTACTTCCCCCTGTCCCTTCATTTCTTGTAATTTTTGTTTCAACGTGTCCATGTCCTGTTGTTCTTCTTGCCGGCGAAACGAGTGATCGGCACCACCAAGAAAACGCTGCAGCAGATCACTAAAGTCGGACTCTTCCTGTTCCTTGTCCGAAGCCTCGTTTTGTAATTTTAACTCCTGGATCACATCCGGATCAGTTATTTCACAAATTTTGTTAATTGAATCTCCGGTCACTCCGATAACTACAAATTTTTTCCCGATCTGGGTTATACGAAGGAATTGGTCGCGACTGAGGGGTAGAGTCGAGTGGACCTTCATAAACTGGTTGGAGGAGTTGCCTATCCCGGAATTCTTCAAAAATTTTCCAAGTCCCCAGATGCTAAGCACCACAATTCCCAGGCCCCCGGCAAGCTTTAATAAAAACCAGTAGAATCCCTCGCCTGTAGTGGAAGCACTGAAATCTTCGTCCCCTAACTCAGTCGGGGATTCCGGTTCTTCCTCTAATTCTTCAAATGGTTCGGATAAAAATTGGTCGGAACTATAATCTTCCGCGTGGAGTGAGGGGGAAAGAAAAACTAAGAGTAAAAAAACAAGAGACAGGCATAGTACAGTGGACCGAGCCCCGGAACGCATTCAAGACTCCCCTTTCCATTCACAATCATTTGTGGCACATAAACAACTAAGCAGACACGATTCCCATTCGAGCCTTTTTAACTATAGCACTTATTAAGGATAATACAAGAGGAAAGATATTTCAAATAAAAAATTTCGGAAATCAGAACCGACCGACACCATACTGCACTTGAGCCGATATCGACAATGAGGGGTCCTATGTTCGGGTCAGGGAATGTTTTTTGTAGTAGTTATTATTCCGGACGTAGACGTTCCATCGCTGAAACGACCGAGGTTACACGGACACCGAAATTCTCATCAATAACTACAACCTCGCCGCGGGCAACCAGTCGACCGTTGATAAGCAGATCAACCGGCTCACCGGCGAGCCGGTCTAATTCGATAATAGAGCCGGCACCCAGGTCCAGAATCTCCTTAACCCGCAGCTTGGTCCGGCCCAGTTCTACCGAAACTTCCATAGGCACGTCCATCAAGAGATTAATGTCGCCGGCGGGTTCTTCTCCTTCGGTTGCTTCAAATTGCGGGAAGTCAACGGATTTGGCCTCTTTCTGTTCGCCCTGCCCTGCCTCAGGAGAAGGCTGTGGCTCAGCAGTCTGAGGTTCAGCAGTCTGAGGTTCCGGCTGGGGCTGGGGTTCGGCGGCCGGTTCCGGTTCGGATTCTTCGGCGTTGTCGGCAATTAGATCAACGATAGAAGAGGGTTGTATTTCAAAAAAAGCTCCCGAATCAAAAAGTTCTTCAATTGAGAGGGTGTATTCAACCCAGAGAAACTCATCTTCTTCAACTCTTTCCAACAGCTCGCCCGTTTCAATGACACTGCTTTCTGGTGGTTCAAGAGATATTTCTTCCCCGGTAACGTTATTTAATTCAGTAGCCAGGGAGTTAACAAGCTGATTAAAAATTTCTACAACGGCACTCTCATAAGCCTCGGTGAATTCTTCCGGGGCATCATCAGCCTCTTCGCCCATCATAACCCGAGCAATCCCGTGAGCTACATCAAAGGGTAAAACATAGCGCGCCGTCCCCGAGATAGCGCCCCCCAGCTCCGAGGTAACAACGACCCATTCATCTCCGTCGAGATTACCCTCGAGCTCAGATTTTTCAAGCAGATTACACTCTATAAGTCTGCTTTCCACCTCACGATCAATAACAGTTGAGAGAATATTCTCAACGGTGTCGGCCACCTGGTTGTAAAAAGATCGGACGGACTCCAGGGGATCAGTTTCATCCTCAGGCGCGGGGGCATCGCCCCCCTCATCGTCATCAAGTAAGGCCTCTATTTCATCATCGGATAGCACGTCATCGTCAGCCACGGGTCATCGCCTCTCTTCCAGTGTTGATTGTTCCTCTAATAAATGTTCCTTGAGGTCACTCATCATAGTTGCCACAAACTCATCTTCAGTCTTGGGTTCAAGTATTTGAACTGCCAGTTTTTTGCCCCGATAACCGGGCTTGCAGTTATATTTTGGTTTACCGTTAATATTTAAAGTAAACGGCTCCTCCATCCCCGTGTCCAGCTTGATAACATCACCCTCCTGCAGGTTGACAAAATCCTGCACTTCGATATCAGTGCGGCCGACCTCAACACTGACCGGGACCTGGACATAATCAATTTTTTCCTCCAGCAT
>CAZMIT010000033.1:0-7176 GCA_964566495.1 uncultured bacterium
ATTTTTACCTCCATAAAATGATATATTGTGAGCAGATAATAATACGTTTAAAGCGGGGTCTTGTCAATGAAAGCCGGAGAACACTCCCCCCTTTCTTTTTCCCTCTTCAAGGGGGGAAAGACAAAGGGGGGTGAAAAAATGGATTGCGGACCCGTCTTATTCGCGAAACAAAATATACCGACGGCCGAAACGGCTGATTTTTTCAAGCAGCACCGGCTCAGCCAGACGGCGCCGGTCCTGCTCATCACAAAGCTGAGGCGCATACCTCTGTTTATACTTGGCAACCGCGTTTAAATCTATCCGTTTGAACTGATTATACAACCAGTTGTTCAACGGTCTGAACCACGGCTTTTTTCTGAAAGAGGCACCAAAATCAAGAAGAACAGGTCGACCGTCGGGACTGACAATCAGATTCTCTTTTCGTTTTAAGTCCGAGTGGGTAACCCCTGACCGGTGAATCGCATCAACCGTCTCTTCCAGCTCCAGAAAGAAAGACTCCTCCAGCTCGGAGGGATCAACTTGCCGCAGCGACTCGCCCGCCCGCCACTCCATGGCAAAACTAAACGGTTCCGGATAACCCAGGAAATCAGGCACCTGCTCGATTTCTTCCAGCCGCTGTAAAATCTCCGCTTCTCGACTGAGCATCCACCACTCCAGCCGGCGCAGAACTGGGACCCCCGGATGACGCACTCCCTTCACAACCGCTTTTTTGCCTTTAAATTCATCTATTCTGATTTGACTCTGGTTGGCATCCTGAATTGACATGCTTCTCCTTTCATTTTACATTTTTCATAGTGTCGCTTATATTTCCCTGCTTTGCAATCCATTTTCCCCCGGCCTATGCATGAACCCTATGCATAGGCCGCCCATTCGTAAAATGGGCGGGAGTTAACCCACCCAGCCTGCGGACCGCTACCACGCCCATCAGGGAACTGACCTGCTTTTTATACAGAGTTTAACTCTCGTGACAAATATAGTATACTCTTTTTACTCATTAATCTGTTGATAATTATTTATCGGCCTCACTGACATTATGGAAACGTATGACGTCCCAGTATTTGATCTCTCGGGCATCATTGCGGGCTCCGACCCGCAATCCATTTTAAGGTCTCTGGTTTCCAGTTTTCAGTTTCCAGCTTTTAGTTTTAGGTCTTAACACACAACTCGCAGCAATGATTTTATGGTCTTGAACTAAAGGCCGTCATTGCGGGCTACGACCCGCAATCCATTTTTTCTCCCCCCTTTGTCTTTCCCCCCTTGAAGGGGGGAAAAAGAAAGGGGGAATGGTGTTGAACGATAACCGTTTAAATTCAACATGGATTCCGGGTCACGCTCCCTACGGTCGCTTGCCCGGAATGACGTCAAGTTCAAGAACATGAACAAGGTTATGATCACTTAATGACTTTGAATAAGAAGAGACCAAATGGACACATAAGGTGATACCTTTGGAAAATTTTGAAGTCTCTCTATTTGAACTGCTTAAATCTCTTTCCAAGTCAATCGATATGGTAAGCCCGGCAGTTAACAATCACCATTACCAGGTAGCTTATACCTGTCTACGCCTGGCTAATTTACTCGACCTCAACGAAGCGGAGACTCGCCACGTCACCTTCGCCGCCTTGCTTCACGACATTGGAGCTTTAACTTTAAAAGAGCGTAAAGATCTTCTTGAGTTTGACTTTGAAGGACTTCACCACCACTCCGAGGCCGGCTACTGGTTCCTGGTCGATGCAAAGCTGCTCTCCCGTTATGCTGAGACTATCCGTTATCACCATTACGACTGGAAAAAAGGAGAAGGTGATAGTTTTGCCGGCCAGAAAGTGCCACTGGCGAGTCATATTATCCACCTGGCTGATCGCGCTTCTATTCTTGCCGCGGGACAAGATAACGTGCTGAACCAAACCGATTCAATTATTCAAAAAATTGAGACTGAAATAGATTCAAAATTTAAACCCGAACTGGTGCTGGCTTTCAAAAATTTAGCTCAGGAGGAGGCTTTCTGGCTTGACTTAACCGCCCCGCGGCCGGGCCAGCACATGGACCGCTGGCTGGAGAAAAAATATTTACCTCTGGACATTGATGGACTGCTTGAAATCGGTCAGATATTCCAGCGAATTATCGACTTTCGTTCCTCTTTTACAGCCACACATTCTACCGGTGTGGCTCGGGTCGCTTCCGGCCTCGCTGAAAAACGTGACTTCAATGAGACTGAGGTCAAGCAGATGGAAGCTGCTGGTTACTTCCATGACCTGGGAAAACTTGCCGTGCCTACAGAAATACTGGAAAAAGACGGGGAACTCACAGAGCAAGAATTTGCCACAATGCGCAGGCACACCTATTATACTTACCGGGCTCTCGAAGAAATTAAAGATCTGCGGCAAATCAATCACTGGGCCGCCTATCACCACGAAAAACTGAACGGCAGTGGCTATCCTTTTAAACTTGATGCTGAGAACCTTGACGACGGCGCACGGATAATGGCTGTCGCCGATATTTTTACCGCTCTGACCGAAGACAGACCTTACAGGGCTGGCATGGAGAAGAGAAAAACTGCTGAAATTTTGTCCTCTATGGTCAAAGACGGAGAGATTGATGGCAACATCGTCAGGGTGCTCTTGCAAAACTTTGACGAATTGGATAGCCTGAGACAACGGGCAAGCAGCGAAAGCTCACGCAAATATCTTGAGTTTTCAAACAACTTACAAAATTCAGAATTTTTAGCCGCAACAGCTTAACAACTATTATAGGCTCTGCATTGCGCTCATGATTGTGCTGATAACCCTACAAATCTTAACGGGAAGTGTTAACTGATGTCTGAACAAACTGAAATTTCTGAGCTGGAATCTACTGACCTCGCCCCGGTCTTAGACGCTCTTGAAGAGGCAGACGAGGAGTTTAGCTCACTTCTGGAAAAAATCTTGGTCGAGGTGACCATTTACGAGGAGGAAGGAAGCAAGGAGGACAGGCTGCGCGAGTTAATGCGCCTCTGCAACGAGCTAATTACCGAGTATGAAGAAACATACGGCGAACAGCCCGACGCTTTAACTGAACTTGACGGCCTACTCTGGGGCTGGTTCCAGGAACCTCCGGAGACAACAACGGATTTGATCGATAACATGGGAGAGTCTCTGGAGAATTTTGTTGACCTGCTGCAGGGAGATGGAGTAAAAAAGGAAAAGTCACATCGCTGTGAGGCAGCGACTTCAGCCGGCGACCGCTGCCGGAACAAGGCCGCTTACCCCGAAGAAGAACCACAGTATTGTGGTATTCACCAGGACAAGCTTGAAGATAAGGAAACAGAGGAAGAAACACAACCCGAACCCGAAACAGCCCCGAAAACTGAGGGTGAAGTGCTGATAACCGAGCTGGACGTTGAGCCGGAAATCGCCGCCGACTTCCTGATGGAGGCCAACGAACAACTGGCGACACTGGACAACATGCTTGTCCAGGTTGAAGACTCACCGGATGAAGATTCGCTGAACGAACTCTTTCGGGCCATGCATTCACTCAAAGGTGGTTTTGGCTTCTGTGGGCTAGACACCTGCACGGAGCTCACTCATGCCGCCGAAGATCTGCTCGGTATCCTGCGCGATGATATTCCCGACACTATTCCCGCCGCCTGGTTAGATTTGATGTTTACTACCCTTGACGGCGTCCGGGCGATACTTGGTTCGCTTGAAGATGCGGTCGAAGACAACCGCCGTGAACTGGAAATTCCGCTCTCGGCTAATTTTATTAATAAATTGATCAGTGACCTGCACGAGGCATGTGAAGGTGAGACAGAAGTAGAGGCTTTTGCCAGCCTTGAACTGCGGAAAGAGGAAACCGCTAACGTCGGTACTGTCGGCCAGGAAACCATAAATATAGAATTGACTAAGATAGATAGTATTGTTGATCTCGTCGGCGAGCTTGTTATCTCCCACTCCGGCCTGCGAGAACAGCTTGAGGACCACATCGACTATCAACTTGAAAATACTCTCAATCAGCAGGATAAAATACTGGATCAACTTCAGCGCCAGTCGATGAGCTTGAGAATGCTTCCGCTGAAGAAGGAGTTTAACAAACTTCCCCGGATCGTCCGCGACATCTCACGCGATCTCGGCAAGGAGATTGACCTGAACATATCCGGTGCCGAGACCGAGATTGATAAATCGGTCCTCGACTCCCTGCACGACCCGTTAGTCCATCTGCTAAGAAACGCTATCGACCACGGAGTGGAGACCCCCGACAAACGCCGAAAACAGGGCAAATCTGCAGTCGGTCGGGTCGACGTCCGCGCCTACCACGAGAGCGGCAACGTCTACATTGAAGTTGAAGACGACGGCGCCGGCTTACCACGCCAGGCAATTGAACAAAAGGCACTTGAACAGGGACTGATCGAGGAGGACCACAGCCTGACCGAAGCCGATATAGACCGGCTAATCTTCCGACCCGGCTTTTCAACTACTGAAGAGGTCTCAGACGTCAGCGGCCGCGGGGTCGGGATGGATGTCGTGGCCAGTAAAATTGATGAGCTGCGCGGAACTATTGATATTGAATCCAGCCCCGGCGAGGGTACTAAATTTGTCGTCGAACTACCACTTACTGTGGCAATTATTGACGGACTGATCGCCGATATTGGCAGTGAAAAGATGATCTTCCCCGTCAACCAGGTCGTCGAATCGGTGAATCCAACGCCAAATCAGGTCAAACGTATGCAGGATCGCGGTCGTGTCCTCAAATACCGCGACACGGTAATACCCTTGATTGATCCGGGCGACTTTATTGACAGCGCCCAGACCGATGACTCGATCGACAAACGGACCATTTACGTCATTGTTCGCTCCAACCAGGGGCGCTTCGCCATCCGGGTAGACAAGCTTTACTCGCACGAACAGGTGGTAATCAAAAACCTTGGCAAAGGTGAAATAGAACAGGCTGCAATTATCTCCGGTGGAGCCATACTCGGCGACGGAACCGTTGGCCTGATACTCGACGTCGCCGCTCTTGTGGAAGCCTACCGGCGACAGGAGTGACTTGAAACAACACTATTTGATTAAAGGTTTCTGCTCAACGTGATCCTGCTATACTTTTTACTTGAGCCAGGGCAGTGAGCCCGACTCCTGGCGAGTAGATAGATATTTATAGAAAACAGGCATAATTTTAACGAAATAGTTCCTGAACTTGAAAAGGTAAAAACGGCTGTACACAGGAGGCCGCAAGATCATTAATTTTACTTCCTTGTTTCCCAAACATAACAGCAAAGTATACATTCCCCTAAAATGGTGGCCGGCGCTGATGCTGGTCTTAATCCTGGGGCTGTTTGCTTTGCTTCTGGCCAATTACCATTACTTTAGCAGTCACTACCGCGAATACGAAAAAGAGACCTACATACGAACAGTAAATGAAGTCTGGCAGAAACATATGAGCCATGACTACGAAAAATTAGAGACCTCTTTACAGAGTCTTGCTGCCAATGAACAGTTTGCCCGGCTGCTTAGAGACGGAGACCGGGAAAAGCTTCATGAATTAACTGCTCCACTTTTTGAAACTCTCAATAAAAACGATATAACCCACCTCTATTACTACACACCTGATAGCACTGTCTTCCTCCGGGGATACAGGCCCGATAGATACGGCGACATTAGTGAACGACATATACTCCAGTTAAGCCAGGACAGGGAACAACCAGTAGCGGGGTTGGAGGCCGGCCGCCACGGAAGCATAACTATGCGCTCGGTCACCCCTCTGCACCTGGACGGTGAAATCGTCGGGTATCTTGAGTTGGGCGCTGACTTTGAGCACGCTATTGAAGAAATAACCAGCACCCATGATGTGGAACTTATCTTTCTTGCTCACCGGGACTATCTAACTGAAATAGGTCTTGACCATCTGCCCGGGGAGGACGCGGAAGAGTGGCTGCCGGTTAACGAATTTTACCGCCGCTATACATCGCTTCCCATCGAAGATGAACTTTGCTGTCAGCTTGATGAACATTTTCAGTGGCAGGGCGGCGAAACCGAAATTCACGAGCTGGGACTGGCTGAACACGCGGGCGACAATTATTATCTAAAAGCCTTCCCGATAGACGACGCTGCCGGTCGACCGCTCGGTTTATATCTTTTGGGCTTCAACACCAGTCAGCGGTTTGCGATGCTTGATCAGGTTATTACTTTTTCGCTGGGAATTATGCTGCTGGTTCTTTTCGCCGGCCTCGCCACCGGATTTGTCTTCGTCCACCAGGCCGTATCACCGCTTCTCTTCTTCAAAAACTCTGTTAAAAAAATTACGAAAGACCAGGACCTGGGACAACGCGTTTCGATTTCTGGCGGCGAAATAGGCGAATTAGCAGATAATTTTAATCAACTGCTGGAACGCCTACGGCGGACCTCTGTCTCGCGCGAATACATGTCCGCCCTCCTGGAGAATATGAACGAAATACTTTTTGTTCTCGATGAAAATCTAAAAATACAGACTATCAATTCTGCCCTGTTAGATAAAACCGGCTTTGAAAGAACCGAGTTAATCAACGAGCCTGGTAGTAAAATTATCACCTCTGAATCATTTCATAAATTATTCGAACAATCTGAAGAAATATCTTTTGACAGCAAGCGTATTGACCTGCTTTCGAAAGAGGGGGTTCTAATTCCAGCACTGATTGCAGCCACAAATTTTAAAAGCCACAACGGCGAAAACAATATTCTTTGCGTGGCTCGCGACCTGGAGACAATAGAACAACTAAAGAGTCAACTACAGGAAACAGCACAGACGCTTGAGTTGGCTACTCAGGCGGCTGGACTTGGCGTCTGGCAGTGGGAAGTGGGAACCGACAAAGTAAACTGGGACGACCAGGTTAAACAATTACTGGGTCGAAAAGAAGAAAGCTATCAAAACTTTCTCGACGGTATAGTAGACTCCGACCGCGAACGGGTCAAGAATGCAATAGAAAATACGGTTGAAACCAACGAACCCTACCACGTAGAGTTTCAATACAGAAACGCCGAAACCGGAGAGCTACGCTGGCTGGACGCCGGGGGGGGAATACACGAGTTTCCCGGCTACGAAAATTCCGTTATGCTGGGCACTGTGATGGACATCACAGAGCGCAAGGAACGAGAGGCAGAGTTAAAAAAACTTACCCGAGCAATTGAACATAGCCCGGCTACCGTTGTAATTACTGACACCTCCGGGACCGTA